>VAWU01000013.1:51690-158627 GCA_005888325.1 Actinomycetota bacterium | reverse complement strand
TGATGCCCCGCTGCTTCTCCTCCGGCGCCTTGTCGATCTGGTCGAAGGCGGTGAAGGCCACGCTGGGGTTCCGGTCGTGCAGCACCTTGGTGATGGCCGCGGTGAGGGTGGTCTTGCCGTGGTCGATGTGGCCCATCGTCCCCACGTTGACGTGGGTCTTGGTGCGCTCGAACTTCTGCTTCGCCATGTTTTCTGTGTTCCTTTCCCGGGCGGGGCCCCAACCCCGCCCTCCTCCCGAAGCACGGGGCCCCTGCCCCGTGCCGGGCCGTCTCTGTTCCGGTGGGGCCCCTGCCCCACCGGCGCCGTGTCGTCTGTTGTCATCTCCCCGGGCGGCAGGTTCCCAGCGAGGGGTGCCCTTGCGTTACTCGCCGCGGACTCGGGCCACGATCTCGCGAGAGATCGAGGCGGGCACTTCTTGGTAGGAGTGGAACTGCATCGTGTACGTCGCGCGACCCTGGGTGCGCGAGCGCAGGTCGGTAGCGTAGCCGAACATCTCCGCCAGAGGCACCTGCGAGCGGATGACCTGGCTCGAGCCCCGCTGCTCCATCCCCTCCACCTTGCCGCGCCGGCTGGAGAGGTCGCCGATGACGTCGCCCATGTAGTCCTCGGGGGTGACGACCTCGACCGCCATGATGGGCTCGAGGAGCACGGGTTGCGCCGAGCGGGCCGCCTTCTTGAACGCGAGCGAGCCCGCGATCTTGAACGCCATCTCCGAGCTGTCGACCTCGTGGTAGGAGCCGTAGGTGAGGGTCACGCGGATGTCGACCGTCGGGTAGCCGGCCAGCACGCCGCCCTGCATCGCCTCCTGGATGCCGGCGTCGACCGATGGGATGTACTCCTTGGGGATGACGCCGCCTGTGACCTTGTCGATGAACTCGTACCCGCCGCCGGGACCGGTGGGCTCGAGGGAGATGACGACGTGGCCGTACTGGCCGCGGCCGCCCGTCTGACGCACGTAGCGCTCCTCGACCTTCGTGACCGGCTTGCGGATCGTCTCCCGATAGGCGACCTGGGGCTTGCCCACGTTGGCGTCGACCTTGAACTCGCGCAGCATGCGGTCGACGAGCACCTCGAGATGCAGCTCGCCCATGCCCGCGATGATCGTCTGGCCGGTCTCGTCGTCGGTGTGGACCTGGAAGGTCGGGTCCTCCTCGGACAGCGACTTCAGCGCGTTGCCGAGCTTGTCCTGCGCGTCCTTGGTCTTGGGCTCGACGGCCACGTGGATCACGGGCTCGGGGAACTCCAGCGACTCGAGGACGATCGGCGCGTTGGGGTCGCACAGCGTGTCGCCCGTGGTGGTCTGCTTGAGGCCGACCACGGCCACGATGTCGCCCGCGAAGACGCCTTCTTTGTCCTCGCGGTGGTTGGCGTGCATCTGCAGGATCCGGCCGATGCGTTCCTTGCGGTCACGCGACGAGTTGAGGACGGCCGCGCCCTTGTGCAGCTTGCCGCTGTACACGCGCATGTAGGTGAGCTTGCCGACGTAGGGGTCGGTCATGATCTTGAAGGCCAGCGCCGAGAACGGCGCCGCGTCCTCCGCCGGGCGCTCGAGCTCCTCGATGCCCTTGATGTCGATGCCGGTGATCGGTGGCAGGTCGACCGGGCTGGGCAGGAAGTCGACCACCGCGTCGAGCATGGGCTGCACGCCCTTGTTCTTGAACGCCGACCCGCACAGGACCGGCACAACGTGGTTCGCGATGGTGCCGGCGCGGAGCGCCTTGCGCAGGTCGTCGGCGGTGATCTCCTGGTCGCCCACGTACTTCTCGAGGATGTTCTCGTCGAATGTCGACAGGACGTCGACCAGCTGGTGACGGTACTCGGCGGCCTGGGCCTGGAGGTCGGCCGGGATCTCCGCGACCTCCCACTTCTCACCCATGCCCTCCTCCCAGACGAGGCCCTTCATCCCGATGAGGTCGACGCAGCCGCGGTAGTGGCCCTCGGCACCGATCGGCAGCTGGACGACGGCGGGCAGCGCGTCGAGTCGATCCTTGATCATGTCGACGGCGCGGAAGTAGTCGGCGCCGATGCGGTCCATCTTGTTGATGAAGCAGATGCGGGGGACGCCGTACTTGTTCGCCTGTCGCCACACCGTCTCGGTCTGGGGCTCGACGCCGGCCACCGCGTCGAACACCGCGACGGCACCGTCGAGCACGCGCAGGCTGCGCTCCACCTCGACCGTGAAGTCGACGTGGCCCGGCGTGTCGATGATGTTGATCCAGGTGTCCTTCCAGTTGCACGTGGTGGCCGCCGACGTGATGGTGATGCCGCGCTCCTGCTCCTGCACCATCCAGTCCATGGTGGCGGCGCCCTCGTGCACCTCACCGATCTTGTAGTTCTTGCCGGTGTAATAGAGGATCCGCTCCGTCGTGGTGGTCTTGCCCGCGTCGATGTGGGCCATGATCCCGATGTTGCGGGTCCGGGCCAGCGGGAACTCTCGGATGACGGGTGCCTCAGCCATGATCTGCTCTCAGAGGGTTGCGTTCAGACGGGGAAGGGAAACGGGCGCACGCAGACGCGCAGCCGGGCGAGGGCGCCCGGCTGCCACCCAACAAGGGTACGGGACTACCAGCGGTAGTGGGCGAACGCCTTGTTGCTCTCAGCCATCTTGTGCATGTCTTCCCGGCGCTTGACCGCGGAGCCGATGCCGTTCGAGGCGTCCATCAGCTCGTTGGCGAGGCGCCCGGCCATGGTCTTCTCCCGCCGCTGGCGCGAGTAACCCACGACCCAGCGGATGGCGAGCGTGTTGGCCCGGCGGGGCCGAACCTCAACCGGGACCTGATAGGTCGCGCCGCCGACGCGACGGCTCTTCACCTCGAGTTGGGGCTTCACGTTCTCGATGCCCCGCTTCAGGGTGGCGGTGGGCTCGGAGCCGGTCTTGTCCTTGATGATCTCGAGCGCGTCGTAGACGATGCGCTCGGCCACCGACCGCTTGCCGCGCACGAGCACCTTGTTGACGATCTGCGTCACGAGCACCGACCGGTAGATGGGGTCGGGCATGAGCTCGCGACGCGGGGCGGGACCTTTCCTCGGCATCGGCTAGCCGTCCCGCTTGGCGCCGTAGCGGCTGCGCGCCTGCTTGCGGTCGCGGACGCCCGACGTGTCGAGGGTGCCGCGGATGATCTTGTAGCGCACGCCCGGGAGGTCCTTCACACGGCCGCCGCGGACGAGCACGATCGAGTGCTCCTGCAGGTTGTGGCCCACGCCCGGGATGTAGGCGGTCACCTCGATGCCGCTGGTGAGCCGCACGCGCGCCACCTTGCGCAACGCCGAGTTCGGCTTCTTCGGCGTGGTGGTGTACACGCGCGTGCACACGCCCCGGCGTTGCGGCGCGCCCTTCAGGGCCGGCGTCTTCGTCTTCTCCGACTTCGACTCTCGACCCTTCCGGACCAGCTGCTGGATGGTGGGCACCGTCTACCTCTCGCGGCGGGCAGGACGGCGAATGATAATCCGCATCAGCCCGCCGTCTCCTCCGGCGCCATGGCGACGACCTCGGCAACCGCCGCGCCGTCACCGTCGCCCTCGGTCGGCGGCTCCGGCGAGGGCCCGATGTTGGCCAGCCAGGCGGCCAGGTCCTCCTCGGTGTCGGAGGTGTAATAGGCCAAAGGCTCGTAGTCGGGCGCCTCGAGGTCGAGGTTGCGGTAACGCGTCATCCCCGTCCCCGCGGGGATGAGCTTGCCGATGATGATGTTCTCCTTCAGCCCGAGGAGCTGGTCGCTCTTGCCCTCGATGGCGGCCTCGGTGAGCACCCGGGTCGTCTCCTGGAACGAGGCCGCGGACAGCCACGAGTCGGTGGCGAGCGAGGCCTTGGTGATGCCCATCAGCTCGGGCCGGCCCTCGGCCGGCGTCTGCTTCTCCTGCACGAGCGTGCGGTTGACGTCGGCGTAGACACGCGAGTCCACCCGCTCGCCGGGCAGGAACCCCGAGTCGCCCGGCTCCGCCACCGAGACCCGCCGAAGCATCTGGCGCACGATGAGCTCGATGTGCTTGTCGTGGATCGACACGCCCTGGTCGCGGTACACCTTCTGGACCTCGTCGACCAGGTACTGCTGGGTCTCGCGGATGCCCTTGATCTCGAGCAGCTCCTTGGGGTCCTTCGGACCTTCGACCAGCGCGTCGCCCGCCGACACCTCCTGGCCGTCGTGCACCAGCAGGCGGGAGAGGTCGCGGGTGGAGACCGAGTAGCTCTCCTCGTCGCCGTCGTCGCCGACGATGGTGACGGTGCGGCCGCGACTCTCGTCGTCGACGATGCGGATCACGCCCGACGTGCGGGCGAGGATGGCCTTGCCCTTGGGGGTGCGGGCCTCGAAGAGCTCGACGACGCGCGGGAGGCCGTGGGTGATGTCCTCCCCCGCGATGCCACCGGTGTGGAAGGTGCGCATCGTGAGCTGCGTGCCGGGCTCGCCGATGGACTGGGCCGCGATCACGCCGACCGCCTCACCCAGCTCGATGGCACGGCCGGTGGCGAGCGAGCGCCCGTAGCAGGCGGCGCACACGCCGTAGGCGGCCTCACACGTGAGCACCGAGCGCACGCGCACCCGCTCGACCGCGGGATCGTCGCGCAGCGCGACCATCTCCTCCTCGCCGACGGGCGTGCCCGCCGGGATCGCGCCGGCCGCCTCGGCCAGCACCCGGCCGTTGAGACGGGTATCGAGGTTGTAGCGCCGACCGGCCTCGTCGGACCGCACGTTGTCGAGCCACACGCCGCGTGTGGTCTCACAGTCCTCCTCGCGCACGATGAGCTCCTGGGCCACGTCGACGAGGCGCCGCGTGAGGTAGCCCGAGTCGGCGGTGCGGAGCGCGGTGTCGGCCAGTCCCTTGCGGGCGCCGTGGGTGGAGATGAAGTACTCCAGCACCGAGAGGCCCTCGCGGAAGTTGGACTTGATGGGCCGGGGGATGATCTCGCCCCGGGGGTTGGCCACCAGGCCGCGCATGCCCGCGATCTGGCGCACCTGCATGATGTTTCCGCGTGCCCCCGACCCCACCATCATGTCGATGGGGTTGAAGGTCATGGCATGCAGCGTCTCCTCCATGGCCCGCCGCACCTCTTCGGTGGCGTTGGTCCAGATCTCGACTTCCTTCTGGCGCCGCTCGTCGTCGGTGATGATGCCCTTCTTGAACTGCGACTCGATCTTCTCCGCCTGCTTCTCGTAGCTGTCGAGGATCGCGCCCTTCGACTCGGGCGTCTTGACGTCGTCCATCGAGATCGTCAGGCCGGACTGGGCCGCGTAACGGAAGCCCAGGTCCTTGATCTTGTCGAGGCTGGCGGCCACCGCCGCCTTCGGGTAGTTCTCCACCAGCTTCTCGACGATCTCGCCGATGTCGCGCTTGCGTACCGCCCGGTGGACGTAGCCGTCGTGCTCACCCTCCCTCCACGCGTACTCCTCGCAGAACCCGGCGGGCAGCGCGTGCTCGAAGAACAGCCGGCCCGGGGTGGTCTCCCGCTCCACCTGGTCGGCATCGCCGTTCGTGTGGCCGCCGTTGGAATCGCCGTTCGCGTGGGCACCGTTGACCCGCACCTTGACCTTGGCGTGGATCGACAGGTCGCCCTCCTCACAGGCGCGCTCCACCTCGTGCAGGTGCCGGTACACCCGGCCCTCGCCCTTGGCCCCGTCGATCTGCTCGGTGAGGTAGTAGGCGCCGATGACCATGTCCTGGCTGGGCACCGCGAGGGGACGGCCCGAGGCCGGCGACAGGATGTTGTTGGCCGACAGCATGAGGATGCGCGCCTCGGCCTGCGCCTCCGCCGACAGCGGCAGGTGCACGGCCATCTGGTCGCCGTCGAAGTCGGCGTTGAACGCGGCGCACACCAGCGGGTGGATCTGGATGGCCTTGCCCTCGACCAGCAGCGGCTCGAAGGCCTGGATGCCGAGGCGGTGCAGGGTGGGCGCCCGGTTGAGGAAGACGGGGTGCTCCTTGATGACCTCCTCGAGCACGTCCCACACCTGCGGGCGACGCCGCTCCACCATGCGCTTGGCCGACTTGATGTTCTGGGCCAGCTCGGTGTCGACGAGCCGCTTCATCACGAACGGCTTGAAGAGCTCGAGCGCCATCAGCTTGGGCAGCCCGCACTGGTGCAGCTTGAGGGTCGGGCCGACGACGATGACCGAGCGGCCCGAGTAGTCGACGCGCTTGCCCAGCAGGTTCTGGCGGAAGCGGCCCTGCTTGCCCTTCAGCATGTCGGAGAGCGACTTCAGCGGGCGGTTGCCGGGACCGGTGACGGGCCGGCCCCGCCGCCCGTTGTCGAAGAGGGCGTCGACGGCCTCCTGCAGCATGCGCTTCTCGTTGTTGACGATGATCTCGGGCGCGCCGAGGTCGAGCAGCCGCTTCAGCCGGTTGTTGCGGTTGATCACGCGGCGGTAGAGGTCGTTGAGGTCGGACGTGGCGAAGCGGCCACCGTCGAGCTGCACCATCGGGCGCAGGTCGGGCGGGATCACCGGCACCGCGTCGAGGATCATGGCGCGCGGGTCGTTGACCCGGCGGCCGTTCTCGTCGCGTCGGTTGAACGCGGAGACGATCTTCAGCCGCTTGATGGCCTTCTGCTTGCGCTGGGCGGACAGCGGCCGCCGTCCCTCTTCGGGATCGATGGCGGCGCGGAGCTTGACCTCCTCCTCGTCGAAGTCGATCTCGTCGATGAGCTGGGCGATGGCGTCCGCGCCCATGCCGCCCCGGAAGTACTCGCCGTAGCGCTCGCGCAGCTGCCGCCACAGCACCTCGTCCTCGAGGATCTTGCGGGGGAAGAGGTCGCGGAACTCGTCGTAGGCGCGCTGGGTGACGTCGCGCTCGGCCTCGGCCGCCTCGCGGATCTGGCCCGCCTCCTTCTCCCACGCCCGCTTGCGCGCGTTGATCTCGGTCGCCTTGGCGCCTTCGGCCTCGAGCGCCTCGATCTCCTTCTCGACCTCCTCGCCCCGGCGCGCGAGCCGCACCTCGAGGTCGTTGTCGATCGCCTTCAGCTCCTCGCCCAGCTCGACCTCGAGGTTGGGGAGGTCGGCGTGGCGCCGCTCGTCGTCGACCCACGTGACGAGATTGGCGGCGAAGTAGATGACCTTCTCGAGCTGCTTGGCCTTCAGCTCCTCACGGGCCTCCGTGCCCATGAGGAGGTAGGCCAGCCACGAGCGCGTTCCGCGCAGGTACCAGATGTGCACCACGGGCGCGGCCAGCTCGATGTGGCCCATGCGCTCGCGCCGGACCTTGGACCGCGTGACCTCGACCCCGCAGCGCTCGCAGATGATGCCCTTGAACCGGACGCGCTTGTACTTGCCGCAGTAGCACTCCCAGTCCTTGGTCGGACCGAAGATCTTCTCGCAGAAGAGACCGTCCTTCTCGGGCTTGAGCGTGCGGTAGTTGATCGTCTCCGGCTTCTTCACCTCGCCGTTCGACCACGTGCGGATCGAGTCCGCCGTGGCCAACCCGATCCGAAGCTGATCAAAGTTGTTGACGTCCAGCACGTTTACCTCTCTCCACAAACAAAACGAACGAGCCGGGTGGGGGTTGCACCGAGCGCAGCGACGTGCTGCGGGTGGCCCGTAGGGAGGGCCCCGGATGGGAGGGGTCCCCGCGTCAGCGGGGAGGGACCCATTCGGGAGGGACCCTGAGGGACAGGCCCCGCAGCACCGGGGGCGGGAGCGGAACCGACACGCAACTCAGAACCCACGTTCCGCCCGCTTCCGCTCGTCCTCTTCATCCGAGCCCCGCTCCGGCCGGCTCAGGTCGATCCCCAACTCCTCGGCCGTCCGGAAGATGTCCTCGTCGAGCTCGCGCATCTCGATCTCCTCACCCGTCGTCGAGAGCACCTCGACGTTGAGGCACAGGGACTGCATCTCCTTGATGAGCACCTTGAAGCTCTCGGGGATGCCCGGCTCGGGGATGTTCTCGCCCTTGACGATGGCCTCGTAGACCTTCACGCGACCGAGCACGTCGTCGGACTTGATCGTCAGCAGCTCCTGCAGGGCGTAGGCGGCGCCGTACGCCTCGAGCGCCCACACCTCCATCTCGCCGAACCGCTGACCGCCGAACTGGGCCTTTCCGCCAAGAGGCTGCTGCGTGATCATCGAGTACGGGCCCGTCGACCGCGCGTGGATCTTGTCGTCGACGAGGTGGAGCAGCTTCATGATGTACACGTAGCCGACGGTGATCTGGTTGTCGTACTGCTCGCCGGTGCGCCCGTTGAAAAGCGTGGCCTTGCCGTCGGTGCCGATGAGCCGCTCGCCGTCGGGCCCCTCGGGGTTGAGCTCCTCGAACAGCTGCTTGATCGTCGGGTGACGGCCCGCGTCGTCCTCTTCGTCCCAGTGGGCGCCGTCGAACACCGGCGTCGACACCCAGACCGCGGGATCGGTGATCGTGCGCGTCTTGTTGGCGGTGCCCCGCACGCTGGCGCTGGCACCGACGCCGACGCCGACGCCGCCGTTCACGCGGGCGCCGCCGTTCACACGGGCGCCGCCGTTCACACCGGCGCTGCCGTTCGCGCCGGCACTGCCGTCCCAGCCCCACCGGGCGGCGTAGCCGAGGTGGGCCTCGAGCACCTGGCCCACGTTCATGCGGCTCGGCACGCCGAGGGGGTTGAGGATGATGTCGACCGACGTGCCGTCGGACAGGTGGGGCATGTCCTCGACCGGCAGGATCTTCGAGATCACGCCCTTGTTGCCGTGGCGGCCGGCCAGCTTGTCGCCCTCGCTGATCTTGCGCTTCTGGGCGACGTAGACCCGCACCAACTGGTTGACACCCGGCGCCAGCTCGTGCTGCTCGTCGCGCGAGAACACCTTGACGTCGATGACCTTGCCCGTCTCGCCGTGGGGCACCTTGAGGCTGGTGTCGCGCACCTCGCGCGCCTTCTCGCCGAAGATGGCGCGGAGCAGGCGCTCTTCCGGCGTGAGCTCGGTCTCACCCTTCGGGGTGACCTTGCCGACGAGCACGTCGCCCGGCCCCACCTCGGCGCCGATGCGGATGATGCCCCGCTCGTCGAGGTCCTTGAGGATCTCCTCCGAGAGGTTCGGGATGTCGCGCGTGATCTCCTCGGCACCGAGCTTGGTGTCGCGCGCGTCGACCTCGTGCGCCTCGATGTGGATCGAGGTGAGGACGTCGTCTCGGACGAGGCGCTCCGACAGGATGATGGCGTCCTCGAAGTTGTAGCCCTCCCACGGCATGAACGCGACGAGCAGGTTCTTGCCCAACGCCAGGTCGCCCTGGTGGGTCGAGGGCCCGTCGGCGAGCACCGTGCCGGTGACGACCTTGTCGCCCTCGGCCACGAGGGGCTTCTGGTTGATGCAGGTGCCCTGGTTGGACCGACGGAACTTGTGGAGCCGGTAGACGCGCCGGTCGAGCGCGTTGCCCAGGTGGTCCTTCGTGCCGGGCTGGTACTGCACGGTGACGTGGTCGCCGGTGACCTCGGTGACGTCGCCGTCGCCCTCGGCCATGATCACCTCGCCCGCGTCGCGCGCGGCGCGGTGCTCGATGCCGGTGCCGATGTAGGGCGCCTCGGCGCGCACGAGCGGCACGGCCTGCTTCTGCATGTTGGCGCCCATGAGGGCGCGGTTGGCGTCGTCGTGCTCGAGGAACGGGATCATCGCCGTCGCCACCGACACGATCTGCTTCGGCGACACGTCCATCAGGTCGACGTCGAGCTTGGGCACGAAGTCGATCTCGCTGGTGGTGCCGTAGCTCGTGCCTTGCGCACCGACCCGCACACCGGCGCCTTGCGGCCCGCGGCGCACGAGCACCCGCTCTTCGGAGAACTCGCCGCGCTCGTTGAGCGGCGCGTTGGCCTGGGCGATGATGTGCTCCTCCTCCTCGTCGGCTGCGAGGTAGAGGATCTCGTCGGTGACTCGGCCGTTGACCACCTTGCGGTAGGGCGTCTCGATGAACCCGAAGTCGTTGACCTGCGCGAACGAGGCCAGCGAACCGATGAGGCCGATGTTGGGGCCCTCCGGCGTCTCGATGGGGCACATCCGGCCGTAGTGGGAGGTGTGCACGTCGCGCACCTCGAACCCGGCGCGCTCGCGGCTGAGACCGCCCGGGCCGAGCGCGGACAACCGGCGCTTGTGGGTGAGGCCCGACAACGGGTTGGTCTGGTCCATGAACTGCGACAGCTGGCTGGTGCCGAAGAACTCCTTGATGGCCGCGACCACGGGCCGGATGTTGATCAGCGTCTGCGGCGTGATCGCCTCGACGTCCTGGGTGGTCATGCGCTCGCGGACCACCCGCTCCATGCGGGAGAGGCCGATGCGGACCTGGTTCTGGATCAGCTCGCCGACCGAGCGGATGCGCCGGTTGGCGAAGTGATCCTGGTCGTCGAGGCGGTAGACGATCTTGCGCTCGGCGTCGATCGTGTACTCGGGCTCACCCGCCGCCAGGTGCAGGAGGTAGCTGGTGGCAGCCAGGATCTCGCTGGGGCTGAGCACGCCCTGATCGCCGGCGGGACGCTCGATGGGGATCTCGAGGTCGCGCTCGAGCCGCTCGAGCTCGAGGCCGAGCTTGCGGTTCAGCTTGTAGCGGCCGACGCGCGTGAGGTCGTAGCGCTTCGGATTGAAGAAGGCGTTCTCGAAGTACGCGCGCGCCGACTCGACGTTGGGCGGCTCGCCCGGTCGGGCCCGCTTGTAGATCTCGACCAACGCCTCTTCGCGCGTCGGGACGAGCTCACGCTCCTTCTCCCACTGGCTCTCGAGGAGCACCACGCCGTTCGGGAACTTGAAATGCCGCACGAAGCGGTCGATGAGGCCGGGGTGGGTCTCCTCGTCGTAGCCCAGCGCCCGCAGCAGCACGAAGAGGCTGAGCCGCCGCTTGCGCGCCACGCGGGCGCCCGCCGTGAGGTCCTTGCCCGGCTTGGCCTCGACGTCGAACTCGATCCACTCCCCGCGGTACGGGTGGATCGTGCCGGTGACGAGCGTCTTGGCGTCGCGGCCGGGCTGAAAGATCACGCCCGGGCTGCGCACGAGCTGGGAGACGACCACCCGCTCGGTGCCGTTGACGATGAAGGTGCCCTTCTCGGTCATCATCGGGAAGTCCCCCATGAAGACCGTCTGCTCCTTGATCTCGCCCGTGGTGGCGTTCATGAAGCGGGCGCGGACGAAGATCGGCGCGGAGAAGGTCATGTCCTTCTCCTTGCACTCCTCGACCGTGAACTTCGGCGGCGGGCGCAGGTCGATGTCGTCCGCCTCGAACTCGAGCTCGAGCCGAAGCTGACCGGTGAAGTCCTCGATCGGGCTGATGTCGCGGAAGGTCTCCGCCAGTCCGTTGTCGAGGAACGACCGGAAGGAGTCGCGCTGGATCGCGATCAGGTCTGGGAGAGGCAGGACTTCGTCGAGGTTGGCAAAGGAGAAGCGTTCCCGGGCAGTGGAACGGGGCAAGAGCGTCACTCCTCGAAACGGGACCGAGTTGCTGCGGGTGCGCGCGGAGTCAAGCCAGATGGATCAAAGGCAGGACGCGGACGGGCACGGCAACCCGACAGCCTAGCGGGTGGGTGCGCAGAAAGGCAACCCATCCCGGAGATCGGCTGAAGGGAGGGTAAGCCAATCGCCCCGATCGGTCAAGGGTCCTACTTGAGCTCGACGGTGGCACCCGCGCCTTCCAACTGCGCCTTGGCCTTCTCGGCGTCCTCCTTGGACACCCTCTCGAGGACGGGCTTGGGGGCCGCGTCGATGAGGTCCTTCGCCTCCTTCAGGCCCAGGCTGGTGAGGGCCCGCACCTCCTTGATGACCTGGATCTTCTTGTCGCCCGCGGCGGACAGGATGACGTCGAACTCGTCCTGCTCCTCGACCTCCTCGGCGGGGGCGCCGCCGCCCGCGGCTCCCCCGGCGGGGGCGGCCGCCACCGGCGCCGCCGCGGTCACCCCGAACTTCTCCTCGAAGTCCTTGAGCAGCTCGCTCAGCTCGAGCACGGTCATGCCGGCGATGGCGTCGAGGATCTCTTCCTTGGTGGCCATGGTCACTGGTCCTCCTGGGGCTCGGGTGCGGGTTCGGTGTCGACCGGCGATTCGCCGGCGTCGGACGTCGGGGCCTCGTCGGCCACGTCTGCGGCCGCCTCGGGCGCGGCAGCCTCGAGTTGTTCGGCTCCCTCGAGCTGTTCGGTTGGCTCGGGGGCGGGTGCCTCGGGGGCGGGTGCCTCGGGCACGCCGCCCTGCTTGTCGATCAGGGCCTGCAGGCCGTAGGCCAGGTTGCGGGGCAGGGCCTGCAGGAGGCCGGCGAACGTCTGCAGCGGCGCGGCGACGGCCCCGGCCAGCTGCGCCAGGAGCAGGTCGCGCGACGGCAACTCGGCCAGCGCCCCCGCGTCGGCGGCCGAGAGCACCTTGGCGCCCAGGAGGCCGCCCTTGACCACCAGGTTGGGGTTGGTCCGGGCGAAGTCGCGCAGTGCCTTGGCCACGCTGGCGGCATCCGTCTCGACGAAGGTGATGGCCGTCGGCCCGACGAGCAGGGTCTCCAACCCGTCCAGGCCGAGCTCGCGCACCGCGAAGCGCACGAGCGTGTTCTTGTAGATCTTGTACTCGCCGCCCGCCTCCCGCAGCGAGCGGCGCAGTCGGGCCAGCTCGCCGACGCCGAGGCCGCGGTACTCGGTCAGCAGCGCCGCGTTCGCCGACGAGAGGCGCTCGCGCACCTCGTCGACGACAGCCACCTTCTCCGGCCTCGGATCGTCCATGCCTAGGTTTGCTCCTGAACAGCGAAACGGGCGCTCGCAGCTCACGCGCGAACGCCCGGGGCTCGGGAGCTCGCCTCGTCGGGCGGGGCTCGGAGAGGCCCCTTTATGCGCTCACGGCGCACCGGATGTCTGCGGCGCAGATGAAGTTTTGGGTTGAAGTTGCGAAGGGTGACGCTACTACGCGCTCGCCGCCTCTTCCTCGAGATTGCGCAGCCGGGTGGGGTCGACCTTGACCCCCGGGCCCATGGTGGACGACAGGGTGATGCCCCGGATGTAGCGGCCCTTGGCCGCCGGGGGCTTGGCCCGCTGCAGCTCGTCGAGAACGGCTCGGAAGTTCTCGAGCAGCGCGGCGCGGTCGAAGCTCACCTTGCCGATTGGTGTGTGGATGTTTCCGTACCGGTCGGTGCGGTACTCGACCCGACCACCCTTGAACTCGCCGACCGCGCGGCCCACCTCGGGGGTGACCGTGCCCGTCTTCGGGTTGGGCATGAGGCCCCGCGGCCCGAGCACCCGCCCGAGCTTGCCGACCTGGGCCATGAGGTCGGGGGTGGCGATGGCCACGTCGAAGTCGAGGAAGCCGCCCTGCACCTTCTCGACCAGGTCGTCGGCGCCCACGATGTCGGCACCCGCGTCGCGCGCCTCGGCCGCGGCGGGACCGGCCGCGAACACCGCGACCCGCACCGCCTTGCCCGTGCCGGCCGGCAGCCCGACCGTGCCCCGCACGATCTGGTCCGCCTTGCGGGGATCGACCCCGAGGCGCACGGCCAACTCGACGGTCTCGTCGAACTTCGCCGCGGCCACGCTCTTCACCAGGTCGACGGCCTCGGCCGGCGTGTGCTCCTGCTGGAGGTCGAAGTGCCGCACGGCGTCGGTGTACCTCTTTCCCTGGGCCACGTCAGCCCACCTTGATCCCCATCGAGCGGGCGGTTCCCGCCACCTGCTTCTTGGCCGCCTCGAGGTCGTTGGCGTTGAGGTCGGGCATCTTCGTCTGCGCGATCTCGGTCAGCTGCGCGTCGGAGATCGTGGCGACGATCTCGCGGCCCGTCGTCTGTGCGCCTTTGTCGATGCCGGCTGCGGCACGCAGCAGCACCGGTGTTGGCGGTGTCTTGGTGATGAAGGTGAACGACCGGTCCTCGAAGATCGTGATCTCGGCGGGGACGACCGTGCCCCGCTGGCTCTCGGTCTGGGCGTTGTACATCTTGCAGAAGTCCATGATGTTCACGCCGTGGGGCCCGAGCGCGGTGCCCACGGGCGGGGCCGGCGTCGCCGCGCCGGCGGGGATCTGGATCTTCACGATGGCGGCGACGCGCTTCTTCGCCATGGACGGCGGTTCCTTCCGTTTTGGAAAAGGGACTAGAGCTTGGCGACCTGGCTGAACTCGAGCTCGACGGGAGTCTCGCGCCCGAAGATGTTGACGAGCACCTTGAGCTTCAGCTGGTCTTCGTTGATCTCGGCGATCTGGCCCGAGAAGTCGGCGAAGGGCCCCTCACGCACGCGCACGCTCTCGCCCACCTCGTACTCGAGCCGGGGCCGGGTGCGCTTGGTGGTCTCGGGGCCCTCTTCCTTGACGCCGAGGAACGTCTCGACATCGGTGCGGGTGAGCGGCGTCGGCTTGGAGCCGGCGCCCACGAACCCGGTCACCCCGGGCGTGTTGCGGACGACGCGCCACGAGTCGTCGTCGAGGTCGCAGCGCACCAGCAGGTAGCCCGGGAAGACCTTCTTCGGCACGACGACCTTCTTGCCGCTCTTGAACTCGATCACGTCCTCCATGGGGATCACGCATTCGAAGATGCGGTCCTCCATGTCCATCGAGTTGATGCGGCTCTCGAGGTTGGACTTCACCTTGTTCTCGTAGCCCGCGTAGGTGTGCACGACGTACCAGCTGCCGGGACGGTCGTAGGGGCTCTCGCGGACCGGCTCCTCGTCGACGTCCTCGTAGTCGTCGGCACTGCCTCCGAGGAGCTCGTCCTCGGTGATGACGATGTCGCCGCCGGACACGGCCTCGGCGTCGTCGTCAGACGTGCCGGCGCCGTCGGGCGCGGCGCCGTCGGGAGCGGCGGGCGACAGGACGCTGGCGATGTCGGGGGTGTCTGTGACGTCGTTCACGGGATCGTCGTCCTCGAGCGCCTGCTCGTCGCGGTCGTCGCCGTCGTCGGTGAGGTCGGTCATGTCTTGAAGAGGAAGAAGACAGCCTTGCCGAACACGTAGTCGAGCCCGAAGATCAGCGCCATCAGCACGAGCAGCGCCACGAGCACGATGATCGAGTAGTTGATGACCTCCGCGCGGGTCGGCCATGCGACCTTGCGCAGCTCGGCGCGCACCTGGCGGGCGTACTCGCCCGGACCGGTGCGCTCCTTGACCGGACGGGGCGCGGGGCGGGGCTGAGGAGCGCGGCGCGCGGGGGTGCCGTCGGGCGCGAGCTGACCCTGGCGCTGCATCATGCGCTTGGTCTGTCGGTTCATTGCCATCCGAAGATCACCGCCACCTCACGTTCACCACGTTCGCCGCACCTCGGTTCGCCGCCACGTCGGCGGGAGCAAGCAGGGCAGGAGGGACTCGAACCCCCAACCGCCGGTTTTGGAGACCGGTGCTCTGCCAAATTGAGCTACTGCCCTTCGGGGGTAGTCCGCACCGAGGATAGCCGAGGCGCCGAGGGCACGACCCTGCACGGTTTCCCTGAAATGCAGCGCGCTAGCTCGCGAGGCGAACGCGCTTGCGGGCACGGTTGGCGAGCACGATGGCTCCGGCCGCCGCGCCTGCCGCAGTCGCGGCCGCCAACCCGCCGAGATACGCGCCCCGCCGGCCGCTCAGCAGCGAGCGCACCGCGCCCCGCTCCCCCGCGGCCTCGAGGTTGGCCAGGATCTCGGTGAGCAGACCCGGCGCGGGCTCGAGCACCTCGGTGCGCAGGTGGTGCAGCGTCTTCAGCAGCCGGCGGTGCTGGACCAGCTCGGCCTGGCAACGCAGGCAACCCTCGACGTGCCGGCGCAGGGCAAGGTCGGCCGACCCCGAGCCGTCGACGATCCCAGGCAGGGCGTCGGCGACGTCGGCGCACGAGAGCACGCGCTCAGACCGCACGGGCGCTCTCCTCCCCACTGATCGGGAACAGCCGCTCGCGCAGCTTCTTGCGCGCCCGGTGCAGGCGCACCTTTGCCGCCGCCTCGCTGATGCCGAGCTCGGTGGCGATCGCCTCGTGCGGCAGGTCGTAGACGTCGCGGAGGACGACCACCGCCCTCAGGCCCGGAGCGAGGTCGTGCAGCGCGTCGGAGACGCGGTCGCGGAGGAGCTGCGCCTCGGCCATCGACTCGGGGTCGACCTCGGGCCGGCCGTCGGCGAGCACGGCGTCGTCGACGAGCTCCTCGTGGCGGTGGCGGGTGCGCTTGGCGAGGAACGTGGACGCGCAGTTGGCGGTGATCCGGTACATCCAGGTCGAGAACTGGGCGTCGCCGCGGAACCGCTTCAGTCCCCGATAAGCCCGGAGATAGGCCTCCTGCACCACGTCGCGCGCATCCTCCTCGTCACCGGTGAGCCGGTAGGCGAGCGTGTACGTGTCGGCATAGGTCGCACGCACCAGCTCGTCGAAGGCATCCCGGTCGCCGGCCTGGGCCGCCTCGACCAGGCGATCCTGCCCGGACGGCTCCGACTGCTCGAGAGGTGCCTTCACACTTGGCTTCACAGGCTGTGTCGCTTCAAAGCACTGCGCTCCTCCGACCCGTGGGGGGAACAGGTCGTTACGCGCTTATCGCGTCTCTTTGTGAAGTGTATGCGCGCGGTCCCACCGGCAGTACTTCTTCATCTCGATGCGCTCGCGGTCGTTCTGCTTGTTCTTCATCGTGATGTAGTTGCGCCGCTTGCACTGCTCGCAGGCAAGCGTGACCTTGATGCGCTTCTCGTTCCGTGCCATCTCTTCCTTCTCTGTGTCTCTGTGTTGTGACGCTGCTGTCGTGGCCTACTTCAGGATCTTGGTGACCGAGCCGGCGCCCACGGTGCGCCCGCCCTCGCGGATGGCGAAGCGCAGGCCCTCGTCCATGGCGATGGGGTGGATGAGCTCGACGGTCATGACGGTGTTGTCGCCGGGCATGACCATCTCGGTGCCCTCGGGCAACACGATGTGGCCGGTGACGTCGGTGGTGCGGAAGTAGAACTGGGGCCGGTAGTTGTTGAAGAACGGGGTGTGGCGCCCGCCCTCCTCCTTGGTCAGCACGTAGACCTGGGCCTCGAAGTTGGTGTGGGGGGTGATGGAGCCGGGCTTGCACAGCACCTGGCCCCGCTCCACGTCCTCCTTCTTCGTCCCCCGCAGCAGCACCCCGATGTTGTCGCCCGCCTGGCCCTGGTCGAGGAGCTTGCGGAACATCTCCACCCCGGTGCACACGGTCTTGGTGGTGGGGCGGATGCCCACCATCTCCACCTCCTCGCCCACCTTGACCACGCCCTGCTCCACCTTGCCGGTGACGACCGTGCCCCGGCCGGTGATGGTGAACACGTCCTCGATGGGCATGAGGAAGGGCCGGTCCACGGCCCGCTCGGGGTCGGGGACGAAGCTGTCCACCGCGTCCATGAGCTCGAGGATCTTGGGGGTCCAGGCCTCGTCGCCCTCCAGCGCCTTGAGCGCGCTCACCCGCACCACGGGGGTGTCGTCGCCCGGGAACTCGTAGTCGGTGAGCAGCTCGCGCACCTCCAGCTCCACCAGGTCGAGCAGCTCCTCGTCGTCGACCATGTCCGCCTTGTTCAGGGCCACCACGATGTAGGGCACCCCCACCTGGCGGGCCAGCAGCACGTGCTCGCGGGTCTGGGGCATGGGGCCGTCGGCCGCGCTCACCACCAGGATGGCCCCGTCCACCTGGGCCGCGCCGGTGATCATGTTCTTGATGTAGTCGGCGTGGCCGGGCATGTCGACGTGCGCGTAGTGGCGCTTGTCGGTCTCGTACTCCACGTGGGCGATGGAGATGGTGATGCCCCGCTGCTTCTCCTCCGGCGCCTTGTCGATCTGGTCGAAGGCGGTGAAGGCCACGCTGGGGTTCCGGTCGTGCAGCACCTTGGTGATGGCCGCGGTGAGGGTGGTCTTGCCGTGGTCGATGTGGCCCATCGTCCCCACGTTGACGTGGGTCTTGGTGCGCTCGAACTTCTGCTTCGCCATGTCTTCCTCCCGGCTGGGGCCCCGGAGCCCCAGCCTCCTCGCCAAGGTGGGGCCCCTGCCCCACCGGCGCCGTGTCGTCTGTTGTCATCTCCCCGGGCGGCAGACCTGCCCCGCCGGCGCCGTGTTGTCGTGTGCCCGTGCGTTGTCTCGGGGACTTCGGTGCTGCGGACCTTCCTGCTGCGGTAGCGGCGGTCGGACTCGAACCGACGACCCCACGATTATGAGCCGTGTGCTCTTACCAACTGAGCTACGCCGCCATCTGTCGTCGCCCTGCGGGCGATCATGATCCTCGCGCGAGTGGCGAGTGAGCCCCCTGTCGGAATCGAACCGACGACACCAGCCTTACCATGGCTGTGCTCTACCGACTGAGCTAAGGGGGCGGGTTCCGGGCCGACAGGTTACCGGACCTCGCCGCGGCGTCTTCCCGGCGTATTCAAGAAAAAAACGACGCACGCCGATACGCCTGACGTGCGCTACCACCGCTTGATCCTGGAGGCGGGGCCGAACGCAGTGACGGTCCGCTTCCATCCGCGTCTCACCGTGGTCGCGGGCGTTGGCCGGCTGGAGCGCGACAGCCTCGTCGGCGAGCTCCTCGGCTCCCTCGGTGGCGGCCGGGGCGGCGCACACCTCGAGCTCACGGAGGACTCGGGGCGGCGCCTCGCGGTGATGCGCCCCGAGAGCGGGCGCGACCGCGTCGTGGAGATCGAGACGGGCCAGGACGTCAGCGGCGAGTTCGAGAACGCGCACGGCACGATCGACATCCTCGAGCACCTGGGGCTGAACGTCGAAGCGGCGCGCCGGTTGTGCCGTCTGAGCGCGACCGACGTGGCCGCGTCGAGTCGCAGCGACGCCCTCGTCCGCGCGTTGGCCGTGGTGGACCAGGATCAGCTGTGGCAGGCGGCCGACCAGGTCAGGGCGACCGACGTCGCCCTCAAGACCGAGGTCGAGGCGGTGGGCGCGGCGCCGGAGGACCTGCCGGTGATCGAAGAGATCGAGCGCCGCCACGAGGAGTTCGAGAACGCGCTGGAGAGGCACGAGGACGTTCGCCACCACGCTCTCTTCATCGGCGGCGCGTGCGCCCTCGCCGCCATCCCCGCCGCGCTTCTCAACCGGCTCTACGCGTTGCCGTTCCTGGTCGTGGCACTGCTGACGACCGTGGTCTCCATTCGCTTCCGGCGCCGCATGGAGCTCGCGCGCAAGGCCGAGTCCGAAGCGCTCGCCGCCGCGGGCGCACGGTCCTACATCGGGTTCCACCTCCAGCGGGTGAACGGCCTGCTCCAGGGACAGCACAACCGTCAGCACCTCGCCACCGCCGCCGAGGCGCACCGCCAGGCGGTCGCGCGCTGGCAGTCGCTGGCGGGAGAGGTCGCGGTGGACTGGGCGCTGACGATGCGCGAGCGGATCGCCACGCTGGCCGTGCGCCTGGCGGACGAGGGTCGCGCCGGGTCGGGGCTCACCGGCCCCAGCCTGCGCGCGGTGGAGCCTGCCGACCTGGCCCACGCCCTCGTCGCCCGACTGGCCGAGCTGCGCAATGCGGGGCCCGGCGGCCAGAGCCTCCCGCTCATCCTCGACGAGCCGTTGAACGGCGTCGACCCGTCGATCAAGCAGTGGATGCTCGAGCTCGTCGGTCGTTCCGCCGGGTCGCCGCAGGTCGTCTACCTGACCGAGGACGAGGACGTCGCCTCGTGGGCGCGCATGGAGGCCGTCGCCGGTCACCTTGCGGTCATCGAGCCCTCGCCGGAGCACGAGGCCGTCGTCGGCGAACGGCTCGTCGGGTAGGCCGCGCTCACGCGAGGACCGCCACGGTAGGGTCGGCGCGGTGGACGTGCGGCTGGCCCGACCCGACGACGCGCCGGCCATGCGTTCCATCTACAACGTCGAGGTGCAGGAGTCGACGGTGACGTTCGACCTCGTGCCCCGCTCGCTCGAGGACCAGCAGGCGTGGTTGGCGGCCCATGCCGGCGCGCACCCGGCCATCGCTGCGGTCGAAGGGGACGACGTCGTCGGCTTCGGGTCGCTGTCGCCCTACCGCGATCGCCCCGCGTACGCGACGACCGTCGAGGACTCGGTGTACGTGCGCCGCGACCGGCGGGGACACGGCGTCGGTGGGCTGCTGCTGGCCGAGCTCGTCGCGCTGGCGACCACGCATGGTTTCCATTCGGTCATCGGGCGGATCGTCGGCGGGCACGAGGCATCGATCGCCCTCCATCGCGCGTGTGGCTTCGAGCAGGCGGGCGTCGAACGCGAGGTGGGTCGCAAGTTCGGCCGCTGGCTCGACGTGGTCCTGATGCAGAAGCTGTTGTGAGGGGAGCCGCCTCGTTCAGAGAACGGAACGGGGGCGGAGCTTGCGGATCTCGTCACCGGTGCGGACGGTGCCCGCCACGACGACCTTGGCGTTCACGCCGCGCAGGCGCAGTTCCCGGCCCGTCGCCGAGTTCACGAACCGGAGCGCATCCCGCCCGAACCGCGCCGCGAACTTCGCGCAGCCGAGGTGTGGTTCATCGGTGATCTCGATCACGGCCGAGCCCAGCTCGAGACGGGTGGCAGGCGGCAGGTTCGCCTCGCTCAGGTCGAGATCGACGAACAGCTGATCACCGGCGAGCTGCCAGCGGTCGGCTCGTACCGCAACGAGCCGGGCGACCCGGGAGCTCATCAGCGTGAGTTGCATGTCGCCGTCCGGCCACCCGTCTGCGGTGGGCGGGTCCGACCGGGCCCGCCACGTGTCGCCGACGAGGCCCTCGCCGCGATCGAGCTCTCCGACCGCGAGGACCTCGCGCTCGCTCTCGGCCGGACGCCGGACGATGAGCTCGACCCGTCCGCGATCGCGGGGTGCCCGGCGGACGTCGTCGAGCCCCGCTTCGAGGGCGGCAGCGGTTGGGTGCTCGGTTGGGTGCTCCACCGCCCCGAGCATGCCCGGCGAGACGCCGGCGGGGCGAGCCGATTTGCTTCAGGTCCGATGAAGGGCGAACGCGCCTAGAGGCTCCCCATCATGTCGACGAAGTTGCCCGAGTAGAAGCGCTCCTGCGCCTCGTCGCTCGCGCCCTCGAGACTGCTCTCGAATCGCGCCAGCGGATCGCGCCCGCCCTCGGGATGGGGGTAGTCGGACGAGAACAGGAAGAGGTCGTCGCCGGACTGCTCGATCAGCCAGCCGACGGGTTCAGTGGGGAAGGGGGTGAACCAGAGCTGACGGTGCACGTACTCGGAGGCCTTGAGCGGCAAGTCGAGCGCCGGCTCGGTCCTCACGAACGTGGACTGGGCGATGTCGAGCCGCTTCAAGAGCGAAGGCACCCAGAGCGCGCCCTGCTCGATGCAGCCGCCGCGCAGACGGGGAAACCTCTCGAGCACGCCGTCGAGCACGATCACTGCGACGAAGGTCTCGGGTGGCTGATGCAGGACCATGTAGTCCTTCGACCGGACGTTCTCCCCGCCCCCGAGGAAGTCGGTGGTCGGCGGTTTGCCGTTGTTGTGGAACGCCTTGCGCAGCGGGTGCCCGCCCCCGCCGATGTGGGTCATGAACGGCGTGTCTGCATCCTGCAGCCGGGCCCAAACGCCGTCGTAGTCGGGGTGGCTCGGCGACATGTCGCGCGGCGGCGCGGACGGCACCAGGATCGCGCCACATCCGAAGTCGATCGCCTCCTCGACGGCCTGGGTGGAGAGCTCCGGCGCGCCCCACGGCACGAAACCCACTGCGATCAGCCGGTCGTCGTCGGAGCAGAAGTCGGCGATCGCCCGATTGTGGGCGCGGGTCCCGCCGTAGAGCAGGTCAGCGTCGTCGCTCGCGAACTGGGTCGCCGCGAACGTGCTGAACACGAGTTGGCGGTCGAAGCCCAGGAGGTCGAGCGCCCGGCTCCGCTCCGCAGGGTCGAAGGCTCCCAGCGCGCTCCACCCCTTGGCCTTCATCAGCGCGGCTTCGAGCGCGACGGCGGCCTGTTCGTCACCGCGGCGGGCCTCGGCATCGGCGACCGCCTGCTCGGCCATCGCACCTGCACCACCGAGGTAGAGCGGACGGATCTTGTCGCGCAGGTCAGGGTCGGCGTAGCCCACCAGCCAGTCAGAAGTCTCCATCAGATGGCTGTCGGCATCGAGGTAGGTGCGTCCTTGCGCGTAAGGCATGGTCCCTCCCGAGGTTCCGTGCCTCAGCATGCTGCCCGGGGCCACCGAGGGCAACGGTCGACACGTTCCGTCGAAATCCTGATTTCGTGCTTGCAAGGTGTCGTCTTGTCGTTGGCCCGAGACGCTGCCTGCGGAGGCGGCGGCGGGTCTGGTCGACACCTTTGGCCGTCATCGAGAAGCTGGCCGATGCGGGCCGGGCGCTGCCCGCCCGGCGGGTAGCGGCCTGGGACCCGTAGCGGGGCTCGGGTGAGCGCTCCACCGCCCGTCTCCGGTCGACGACGGCACCAGCACGATCGCGGACCGAGGGGCGCGGATCTGTGACGCCGCGATCGCGCGCATGGAAGCGCTCCTTCGGTAGCCGAATCGTGTCGCGGTCGGCGTGGACAGAGCGTGGGGGCCGGGGAAAGTGGGCCGGGGAGGATTCGAACCTCCGTAGGCTGTGCCGGCAGATTTACAGTCTGCTCCCTTTGGCCGCTCGGGCACCGACCCTGGTGGCGACGCACGATAGCGTCTGCCCATGCCCACCTTTGACGTCGTCTCGGAGGTCGACCTGCAGGAGGTGCGCAACGCCGTCGACCAGGCGAGCCGCGAGACGGCGACCCGTTTCGACTTCAAGGACACCGGGTCTGCGGTCGAGTTGGGCGACGGCGAGCTGCACCTTCGCTCCAGCACCGACGACCGCATGAAGGCCCTCGTGCAGGTGCTCGAGGAGAAGCTCGTCAAGCGCAGCGTGTCGCTGAAGGCGCTCGAGTACGGCCCGGTCGAGCAGGGCGCGAAGGGCAGCGTGCGGCGCACCGCGAAGATCAACGCGGGCATCGCCGACGCCAAGGCACGCGAGCTCAACAAGTTCATCAAGAACCTGGGGCTCAAGGGTGTCTCGTCGCAGACCCAGGGCGACCAGCTACGCGTCTCCGGCAAGAAGAAGGACGACCTGCAGGCCGTGATCGCCAAGCTGAAGGCGGAGGACTTCGGAATCCCCCTTCAGTTCAAGAACTTCAGGGACTAGCTCGCCCACTCCCGGGTCCGCAGGCGCGCGATGCGCTCCTCGGTGGGCGGGTGGGTGGTGAAGAGCTTGGCGAAGTTCATCTTGCGGCCCGTGAGCGGGTTGATGATGTACTTCTGTGCCTGGGCCGGGTCAACCTTCATCGGGATGCGCCGGGCCGCGGCGTCGAGCTTGGCGAGCGCGCTCGCGAGCGGCTCACCGGTGCCGATGAGGCGCGCGCCCGAGCGATCGGCCTCGAATTCGCGGCTGCGTGACAAGGCCATCTGCAGGAGCATGGCCGCGATCGGGGCCAGTACCACGAGCGCCAGGAGCGCGATCGGGTTCCCGCCCTCCTCCCTGTCACGACCGCCGCCTCCGAAGATCGCCCCCCACATCGCGATGCGGGCCACGAACGTGATGCCCATCGCCACCGCGGCGGCGACGGATCCGATGAGGATGTCGCGGTTTCCGACGTGGCTGATCTCGTGGGCCAGCACGCCGCGGAGCTCCTCCCAGTCGCAGACCTGGAGGATGCCCTGGGTGACCGCGACCGCCGCGTGGTTGGGGCTGCGCCCGGTGGCGAAGGCGTTGGGCTGCAGGTCGGGGGAGACGTAGAGCTTCGGCATCGGCATCCCGGCCGCCGCGGTCAGCTCGCGGACGATGCGGTAGTACTCGGGCATCTCCTGCTCGGTGACCGGCTGGGCGCGTGCCGCCTTGATCGCGAGCTTGTCGGAGAACCAGTAGGAGGCACCCACGAACACGAGGCCGATGAGGAGGCCGATGAGCGCACCGTTGCCACCTGCGACCCCACCGCCGATCAGCACGAGGAGCCCGCCGAGCCCGGCGAGGAGGACGTAGGTCTTGATGGTGTTCTTGCTCATAACAGTGGGTCCAACGCTACCGCAGGACCCGGCGTTCCCTCTCAGAGGAGATTCACAGCAACCTCTCAGTCGTAGTAGCCGGAGTGGATGTAGATGCACGGCACGCCCTCGTCGTGGAACATCTGCCGGTTGCGGCGGTCGTCCTCGAAGGCGAGGCGCAGGTCGAACCCACCTGCGCGCAGGTCGGCCACGGTCCTCTGTTTGAACCGACGGGCGGCCGAGTAGTCCCCCATGTCGCGCATGATCAACAGGTCCCAGCGCAGCTGGTAGCGATCGAGCCAGGCTCGGGTCTGCGGCCGCACCCGTACCGGCCGGCCGGTGAGGAGCACGATGACGAGCTCGTCGTCGAGCAGCTCGATGAGGCGGGCGACCTCCTCGATGAGGGGATCGTCACCACACGCGTCGAAGAACGCATACCAGTCGTCGGCCTCGATGAAGTGCTGTCGGCTGGCCGCGTCGGACAGCACGCCGTCGATGTCGAACACGACGACCGGCCCGCCGTCGAGGGGCCCGGTCCGCCAGGCCCAGTGGGGCGGGGGCTGTGACGGCAGGGACGCTCAGTCCTCCTGCGGCGCCGTCTCTGAGCGGCGCTTGATCTCCTCGACGACGGTGGCGTCGGCGAGCGTGGTGGTGTCGCCGAGGTCGCGGCCCTCGGCCACGTCACGCAGGAGACGGCGCATGATCTTGCCGCTGCGGGTCTTCGGGAGGTCGTCGGTGAAGATGATCGTCTTGGGTCGGCCGAAGCGTCCGATCTTCGTGGCGACGTGCTCGCGCAACGCCTCGCCGTGCTCGCGGTCCGGCTCGATGTCGGCCTTGAGCGTGACGAAGGCGATGATCGCCTGGCCGGTGGTCTCGTCCTTCGCCCCCACGCACGCGGCTTCGGCGACGGTGACGTGGTCGACGAGCGCCGACTCGACCTCGGTGGTCGACACGCGGTGACCCGAGATGTTCATCACATCGTCGACCCGACCCATCAGCCAGAAGCAGCCGTCGTCGTCGACGCGCGCCCCGTCGCCCGCGAAGTAGCGCCCCTCGAACCTCGCCCAGTAGGTCTCCCGGTAGCGCTCGGGGTCGCCGTAGATGCCGCGCAGCATCGCCGGCCACGGCCGGGTGAGCGTGAGGTAGCCACCCCCCCGCTCGACCTTCTGGCCCCGGTCGTCGACGACCTCGGCCCCGATGCCGGGCAGCGGGAAGGTGGCCGACCCGGGCTTCAACGTCGTGACGCCCGGTAGCGGCGAGATCATGATCGCCCCTGTCTCCGTCTGCCACCACGTGTCGACCACGGGACAACGTCCGCCGCCGATGTGCGTGTGGTACCACATCCACGCCTCGGGGTTGATCGGCTCCCCGACCGAGCCGAGGAGTCGCAGGCTCGAGAGGTCGCGGCCGTCGGGCCACTTGACGCCCCACTTCATGAAGGTGCGGATAGCGGTAGGCGCGGTGTAGAGGATGGAGACGCGATAGCGCTCGATGATCGACCACAGCCGGTCCTTCTCCGGCGTGTCGGGGGTGCCCTCGTAGATCACCGAGGTAGCGCCGTTGGCGAGCGGCGCGTAGACGATGTAGCTGTGGCCGGTGACCCAGCCAATGTCGGCCGCGCACCAGTAGACGTCGGTGTCGGGATGGAGGTCGAACACGTACTTGTGGGTGAACGCGGTCTGAGTGAGATAGCCGCCGGTCGTGTGCATGATGCCCTTCGGCTTCGCCGTCGTGCCCGACGTGTAGAGCAGGTACAGCAGGTCCTCCGCGTCCATCTTCTCCGGCAGGCAGTCAGCGGACGCGTCGGCCATGAGGTCGTGGTACCAGCGGTCGCGTCCGTCCGCCATGGCGATGTCGGTCTCGGTGCGGCGCACCACGACGACGTGCTCGATCGAGGGCGTGCCGGCCACGGCGAGGTCGGCATTGGCCTTGAGGGGCACCGCCGCGCCGCGCCGCCAGCCGCCGTCCGCCGTGACCAGCACCTTGGCCTCTGCGTCGTTGATGCGGTCGCGCAGCGCGTCGGCCGAGAAGCCGCCGAACACCACCGAGTGCGGAGCGCCGATGCGCGCACAGGCGAGCATCGCGACCGGCAGCTCGGGGATCATCGGCAGGTAGATGTTGACCCGGTCGCCCTTCTTCACCCCGAGCGACTTGAGCACGTTGGCGAAGCGGCAGACCTCGGTCTGCAGCTCGGCGTACGTGTAGGTGCGGGTGTCACCGGGCTCGCCCTCCCAGTGGTAGGCGACCCGGTCGCCCCGACCTGCCTCGACGTGACGGTCGAGGCAGTTGTACGCGACGTTGAGTGTGCCGCCCGTGAACCACTTCGCGAAGGGCAGGTCCCACTCGCACACGGTGTCGAAGTCGTCGAACCACGTCACCAGCTCGCGCGCCTGACGGGCCCAGAAGGCCTCGGGGTCGCGCTCGGCCTCCTCGTAGAGGGAGGTGTCAGCGACGAGGGCGTGCGCGGCGAAGGCGGGGGGCGGGGGGAACGTGCGGTCCTCCGAGTAGTACGCCTCGATCGCCGGCTCGGCCATGCGCCCGCCTCCCACTCGTCGCTCCCGGTACGGACGGTGACTCTACTCAGGAGGCTGCGTCGCTTTTCGCCCTAGGGATGGAGCGTGACCTTGATCGCGCCCGTGCCCTTGCGGTCGAGCGCGGTGGTGACGGCCTCGCGCATGTCGACCAGGGGGAACCGGTGGGTCAGGACGTTCGCGAACGGCAGCGCACCCGCGGCCAACAACGCGAGCGCACGATCGATCGAGTGACGCGTCCCGTCGACGCAATGACCCCACGCGCCCACCAGCGCGGCCTCCTTGAACCACACCTGGGTGAGGTCCACCTCGCTCATGCCGGCGGCTCCGAGGAGCAGGACGGTGCCTCGGTTGTCGACGATGCGCAGCGCCTCGGTCACCGACGCGGGTGCGCCGACCGCCTCGACCACATACGGGAACCCGCCCATCAGCATGAGGCCTCCGCCCCTGCCGCTGATCTGCGCGTCGCTGATCTCGGCCAAGCGCTCGAAGTGGCTCCCGTCGGGCTGGGGACGAACGACATGGCGCGCGCCGATGGCCCGCGCCGCATCCGCCTGGTGGTCGTGACGGGCGAGCACGGTGACCTCTGAAGCGGGGAAGAGGTGCCGCAGCGTGGCGAGGACGCACAAGCCGATGATCCCGGCACCGACCACCACCACCTGATCGCCGTCGCGCGGCGGCCGGCGCAGGAGCCCGTGGACGGCGATGGAGGTGGGCTCGTGCAGGCTCGCGCCTGCGTCGGGCACACCGTCGGGAAGGGGATGCAGCATCGACGCGTGGCCCACGACCTGCTCGGCCCAGCCCCCACCGAGGTCCGAGGTGTACCCGAGGCTCAGGCCTGGCGTCAGGGTCTTGGCGCCGAGGTTCAGGCAGTTCTGCGCCCAGCCCGCGGCGCAATGGCGACACGCGGGCTCGATACCGCGCGCCACGCAACCGATCGTTGGGTCCACTGCGACCCGGGTACCCGGCGGGACCGAGCAGTCGGGCCCCGCCTCGATCACCCGTCCCGCGATCTCGTGTCCCATCACGAACGGAAACGCGGCCAGCGTCGCGAGCGTCGGCGACGGCCCCGTCCCGTGGCCGAAGAGGTGCAGGTCGCTGCCGCAGATGCCGCCGGCGGTGACCGCCACCCGCGCCCATGCGGGCCCGGGCAGGGCGGGCTCGTCGAGGTCGACGAGGGAGACGGGGAAGTCGGGATCGGCGAGGTCGAACCGGGCCGCGAGCACGGCGTGAGCCTACGACGCACCTGGATGGCAATTTCCTTACGGTGTTCTTAGGATGGAGCCTTCTTCGGCTGTTCTTCGGGTGCACCGCTTCCACGCGGATCGCGGAGGCGGCAGACGGTGTGGGGACTGGGACGACCGAGCTTGCGGCGGTGCCGGGGAGCGCCGGTCGGGCGTCCCTTCGGGAGACCCACTTCGCCGCGCCCCGTCTCGCCCACGCCGGGAATGAATGGCCCCTTCCTTACACCGTCCTTAGGATGGAGCTTCGTACGCGGCCCTCAGGACGGGGTGTTCGATCGCGGTGGCGTCGCCTTCCTCCACTTCCACGAAGATTGCACTGCGCTCACCGCCGGGTGAACCCGTTCGCGTGAGCATGCGGCCGGGGCTGCGCACGAAGCTCGTCCTCCTGGTGCTGGCGGTCGCGGCCACCTTCGAGCACGTGCGGCTCGCGCGGCTGGTGGCGCGCACCGCAACCAACGCGGACGTGACCCTGATGTGGTTCACCGCCCGGGAGTTCGGGGCGGGCCACCTCCGCGGGCCCAACGTCTACGGCCAGACCTATGGCTCCAACATTGAGGCGCTGCCCATGGAGGTGCTCCGTCGCCTGGGCATGGGTATCGGCTCCGCCACCCTGTTGGTCTGGGCCCTGCTGGCTTTAGGGGGCTGGTTCGCCCTCGCCCTGGCCGCCTGGCGGCGGGGCCGGGTGGGCCTGGCGGTGGCGGCGGTGGCCGCGCCGGCCCTGCTGTCGGCCTACTACACCTTTGTGGTCTCCACCGTCGCCACCTACCAGGGGGCGCACTTCTTGGTGGTGGCGGGGGCGGCGGTGCTCATCGCCCGCCCCGGGCGGGCCGAGGCCGGGGGGTGGGCCCTGCTCGGCCTGGGGGTGGCGCTCGACCCCAGCGGCGCCCTGGTGGCGGTGCCGGTAGGGGCCTGGAGCCTGCTCGCCCACCCCCCGAACCGGGCGAGGGCGGGGGCGCTGGCGCTGGGGGCGGTGGTGCCCCTCGCCTATCTGGGCTGGAAGTGGTCGTTCTACCGAGCCCACCCGGACTACGACGTCTTCGGCCAGGCCTCGGTGCGCCCCAGCCTCGCCACCCTGGGGGACAACCTCGGGCGCCTGGATCGCTTCTTCGCCCTGTTCGGCCTGGAGGTGGCACACCTCTGGCCCACGGCGCTGGTGCTTCTGGCGGCGCTGCTGGCCCTGGTGGCCCTGAGCGGGCGCATCACCTACATCCTCCCCGCGCTAACGCTGCCCGCGCTCCTCGTCTGGGGCATGGCCACGCCCAAGAGCCTCTTTGACTTGGGCCAGTTCCTGTCTCCGGCGCGCATCTTCGCCACCCTGCCCTACGGGCTGTGGTTCCTGGGGTTCCTGGTGGTCGAGAGCGGTGCGCTGCGGCGACTGCGCCTGCCCCGGGCGGCACCGGGCGCGGCCGTGGCGGGCCTCGTCTCCCTGGCGCTGGTGTCGGTGGGCCTGCGCCAGGGGGACTACCAGCACCGGGTGGTGCGCCTGCGCGACGACGCCACCATCTCGGCTTACGGCTTCTCCACCCGGGTCAAGACCCTGGAGCGCGAGTGCCGGCGCCTGCGCGCCGGCGCCGCACGGGTGGAGGCGTCGGTCACCGTGTTCATCACCGACAAACCCCTCGCCTACGGCTGCGGGGCGCTGGACTACAGGCACATGGACACGCTCCTGCCCGGGCTGGAGCGCCGGACATGGCGCCTGTACGAGGAACGGGGTCGGATGCGGGCAGCGGCAGTGCTCCAGGGCGTCGGCCCCCACTACTGCGACTACGCGGCGCCCCGGGTCACGAGCTGTCGCGCCCTGGGAGCCGACGCCGTGGCCCTGATCTTCCCCCGCCAGTCGCTGCTCTCGCTGCTGAGCGTGCTCAACGTGGCGGTGCGGGGCTTCGGTCCCCACTGCCACCCCGAACCCTTCGGCCTCGGCGCCTTCGTCTGTCCGAACGGGCTGGTGCCCTCGATCGCCGACCTCACCACCGGACCGCCGCCCGCGGATCAGGCCGGGGCCCGGCGCGACATCGAGCAGGCCTTCGTGCGCGCGCTCGACGTCGATGCCGCGTTCGCCACGGTCGAGGACGGTGCGAGCGTCCTGGCCAAGGAGCGCGCCAACCGCTCCGCATACGAGAAGGCACTCGGTGACGTCGACGCGCGGGTCGACGGCATCCACTTCTTGAGTGCGAAGCTCGCAGTGGCGAGTCTTCACGTCAGCGTCGGCGGCGAGAAGGTCCCGGGCCAGGCGCGCGCTTGGGCGATCCTGCGCGACGGCTCATGGCGTGTCGACCAGAACACGTTCTGCCTCATCGAGTCGATCGCAACGCTCGCGAATCACTGGTGTGCGTCGCCGTACTAGGTGGATTTGCTCGGGACGTTGGAACCGAAGGGACGCCCGCAGCGCGGACGCTCGCCTCAGCCCACCTCCCACTCGAGCACCCTGAACCCGCCCAGGCCCGACGGATCGCAGAGCGCCTGCGCCTCTGCGATCCGGCTGCGGTGCTTCAGCGCCTCGAGGTCACCGACGTGGGCACGCGCCAGCCAGGCGTCGCGCGCGGCGGCGACGAGCGATTCGAGGCCGTGGGCGCGCAGGAACTCGGCCTGGCTGCGGTCGGCGGAAGGGACGCGCACGTGGGAGAGCTGGTCGACGGCGACCTCGCACGTCAGGTCCTGCTCCCCCAGGTGCTCGAGCGGGTGGCCGCCGAGGCCGTGGGCGCGGTAGGTGCGCACCCACGTGGTCCACGGTCGCCGCGCGAGCGATGCGGTGTCGTCCGCGTAGTCCACCATCACGACCCGCCCGGCCCAAAGCGCGGCCAGCGCCTGGCGCAACCAGGCCTGGGCCTGCTGCTGGAGCGGGATGCGCGCACCGGCCTCGGCGTCGGGGACGAGGTGACGCGCCTCGGCGGCCACGTCGGCCTCGGCCGGTACCACCACCTCGTCGAGCCGCTCGCCGACGCGCACCTCGGCCCAGCCCTCGTGCGTGCGCTCGAGCAGCCGGAACGCGAGGTTGTCGAGCAGCTCGTTGGCGAGGACGACGCCGGTGAAGGGTCCGGCCGGCAGCTCGGCCAGCGCGGTGACGAGGGGCCCGAGACCGGCGATGGGCCGGCGCCCGAGGTCGGGGTCGTCGGGGCCGACGGGCCCGAGCGCGAGGCGGGCGGGCTCCAGCGAGAGCCGTTCCGCCTGGCGGCGGCGCAGGACGAGCGAGCGTTCGACCAGGACATAGCGCAGCGCGATCGCACACGACGGCCGCGCGTCGAGGACGGCGCGTGCGAGCGTCCCCGCGCCGGCGCCCGCCTCGACGACCACGAACGGGTCGGGCCGGTCGAGCTCGTCCCACCACGCGTCCAGTGCCCGGGCCAGCACGGCCCCGAAGAGCGGGCCCACCTCGGGACTGGTGATGAAGTCGCCGCCGCCGCGCCCGGCGTGCCCGCCCCGCCCGTAGAAGCCGGCCTCGTGGTGGTAGAGCGCCAGCTCGACCAGCTCGTCGAAGCGCAGAGGACCGAGGCGGCGGACCCGCTCGGCGACGAGGGCCGCTACTTCCCCGGCGATGCCACTACCTGACCAATGTTGCCGCCAGGTCCCCGAAGTGCGCGAACGCCTGCGGGTAGATCCCGACGGCGATGACCACCACTGCGGTCAGCCCGAGGGCGGCGAGCAACGGAGGCGGGACCCGCACGACGGTGGTGTCGCCGTCGGGGACGGGGTTCATCCACATCTCCTTGGCCACCGCCGCGTAATAGAAGAGCGCGATCACGGAGTTGACGGCCGCGACGATGCCGAGCGCGACCGCCGGGCCGGTCCCGGCGTCGAGCACCGCCCGGAAGATGACCAGCTTGGCGAGCCACCCGGCCAACGGCGGGACCCCGGCGAGCGAGAACAGGAAGATCGTCATGAGGACCGTGAGGCCGGGCGCGTACTGGAAGAGACCGCCGTAGGAGGCGATCTCGCCCGAACGGGTCTTGCGCGCGACCGCGATGACGACCGCGAAGGCGCCCAGGTTCATCGCCGCGTAGATGAGCAGGTACACGACCGACGCGGTGATCGCGCTCTCCGCCGCCTTCGGGTTGGCACCCGCGACGGCGAACGGGACCAGGATGTAGCCGGCCTGCGCGATCGACGAGTACGCCAGCAGGCGCACGATGTTGGTCTGGCGCAGGGCGATCAGGTTGCCGATCGTCATCGACAGCGCAGCCAGCACCCAGAACAACGGGCCCCACACGTCGTCGCGACCGAGGAAGCCGACGTAGATCAACTGGAGGAGGGCGACGAAGCCTCCGGTTTTGGACGCCACGGAGAGGAACGCGGTGACGGGCGTCGGCGCCCCTTCGTAGGTGTCGGGGGCCCAGAAGTGGAACGGCACCGCCGAGACCTTGAAGGCGAAGCCCACCACGATGAAGAAGATGCCGACCGTGATGACCGGTTGGTCGGTGATGTTGCCGCTCACCCGCTGCCCGATCTCGGTGAGCACCGTGCTGCCCGTGTAGCCGTACACGAGCGACATCCCGTAGAGCATCACCGCCGAGGCCAACACCCCCAGCAGGTAGTACTTCATCGACGCTTCGTTGCTCTTGAGGTCGCGTTTGCGCCAACCCGCCAACAGGTAGGCGGGGATCGAGAGCGTCTCCAGGGCCACGAAGATGGTGACGAGGTCGCGGGCCGACGACATCACGACCATGCCCAACAGCGAGCACAGCAGCAGGAAGTAGAACTCGCCCTGGTAGTAGTCGCCCTCCTCCACGTAGTTCGTCGCCATGAGAACAACTACGTACCCGGTGACGAGGAACAGCGCCTTGAGGACGAGGCTGAAGTCGTCGACGACGTACGCGCCTCCGACCATCGAGCGCACGCGGTCGTCGCTCAGCGCGAGCGTGACGATGGGGACGAGCGCGGCGAGCAGCCCGAGGCCCGTCAGGTTCGCCAGCAGCCACCGGTGCCGATCGTCGAGGAAGAGGTCCGCGATGAGCACGAGGGCGAGCGTCGCCGCCAGGATGATCTCGGGTGCGAGCGCGTGGTAGTCGAGGTGGGGCGCGATGAACGGCTTCTGTGCTGCGGCGGCGAAGATCGTCACGGGTGCGCCCCGGCCGCGGTGATGGTGCCCACCGGCCTCGCGGGGACATCGGCCGTGACGCGCTGCACGGCGTCGTCGGTCATGCGGAAGAGCAGGTGCGGGTAGACGCCGAGGGCGACGATGAGCAGGAGCATCGGCACCCACGCCAGGTACTCGGGCACGTGCACGTCGTGCACGTGGGCGCGCTCGAACTCGGGCTTCACGATCCCGAAGGCGACGCGTTGGAGCATCCACAGCAGGTAGCCGGCCGCGAGCACGGTGCCGACCGAGGCGACCACCATGTAGACGCGGAACAGGGGCTCGGACAGCCCGGCCGCGGGCTGGTACGCAGAGAGGATGGCCGGGAACTCACCCCAGAAGCCGGCCAGGCCGGGCAGGCCGAGCGAGGCCATCGCGCAGAAGCCGAGGATCCACCCGAGGCGCGGCGCCTGCAGCAGCAGGCCTCCGAGGCGGGAGATCTCGCGGGTCTCGTAGCGCTCACCGATCGATCCGGCGACGAAGAACAGCATGCCGGTGATGAGGCCGTGGGCCACCATGCCGAAGATCGCCGCGTTGATGCCGAAGGTGGTGAGGGTGGCGATGCCGAGCATCACGAAGCCCATGTGCGCCACCGACGAGAACGCGATGAGGCGTTTCATGTCGCGTTGGGCCAGACAGCCGAGCGCGCCGTAGATGATGCCGACGACCGCGAGCGCGCCGATCCACGGCGCCCACGACCGCGCCGCCTCGGGAAGGATCGGGATGGCGATCCGCACGAAGCCGTAGGTGCCGAGCTTCAAAAGGATCGCGGCGAGGATCACCGAGCCCACGGTGGGGGCCTCGGTGTGGGCGTCGGGCAGCCAGGTGTGGAAGGGGAACATCGGCACCTTGATGGCGAAGCCCGCGAAGAGACCCCCGAAGATGATCAGTTGCGTGCTGTGCACGATGCCGTCGCCGTGCATCTGGGCCAGCTTCACCATGTCGAAGGTGTTGCCGCCCTTGAAGTAGAGGGCCAGGAAGCTGAGGATCATCAGCGCCGAGCCGAAGAGCGTGAACAGGAAGAACTTGATCGCCGCGTACTGCCGGTTGGGGCCGCCCCACACGCCGATCATGAAGTACATCGGCAGCAGCACGAGCTCGAAGAACACGAAGAAGAGGATCAGGTCCTGGGCCACGAACGTGCCGTTCATGCCCGTCTCCAGCACGAGCACGAGGATGAGAAACGCCTTCGGGTTGTGCGGCTCGGGGAAGTGGTCCCATGAGTACACGACGCACAGCACGGTGATGAGGATCGACAGGGCGAGCAGCGGGAGCGAGATGCCGTCGAGCCCGACGTGGTAGCGGCTGTTGATGACCTCGATCCAGGTCTTGTTCACCTCGAACTGCAGTGCTCGGCTCTTCCCGTAGTCGAAGCCGACCAGCAGGTAGACGCCGACGCCTGCGGTGGCGACGGTCGTCAGCAGCGCGGTCGCTTTCAGCGCCGTCTCCTGGGCGCGCGGGATGACCATCATCGCGACGACGCCGACCATCGGCACGAACACGACGAGGCTCAGCGCCCAGCTGTCGAAGGAATTCATTCGTCTCCTACTGCGTGATGAGGACGAGGCCGACCGCGAACAGAGCGGCGGCGGCGAAGAGGGCCGCCGCGTACTGCTGCACGCGGCCGGTCTGGATGTGACGCAGGATGCTGCCGCTCTCCTCCGCGCCGGCGCCGGCGCCGTTGGCGAAGCCGTCGACGACCTTCTGGTCGATGACGTCGTAGGTGAAGTTCCCCGCGGCGCGCGCTCCGGCGCCCACTCCGTTCACCACACCATCGAGGACCCGCTGGTCGAACCAGTACGCGGCCTGCGCGATGGGCCCCTTGATCGAGCCGACGATGATGTCGGTGTACAGGTGGTCGAGGTAGTACTTGTTCACCAAGAGCGTGTAGCCGGCCCGCGCCGTCGTGCTTCGCCGGGTCAGGCCGCGCAACGGCTTCAGGGCGTCCCGGAAGTAGTAGAGCCCGGACAGCCCGATGCCGGCGAGCGCGACCGCGACCGAGATCGAGGCGTCGGACAGCGAGAAGGCGTGCTCGAGCCCGAACCGCTGGATGAGCTCTTCGGTGCCCGGCACGGTCGCCCAGTGGGCGAAGCGCAAGCGGTCGCCCACGATCCACGTGTTCGCCAGGCCGGCCACGACGGAGAGGCCGGCGAGGATCTGCAGCGGCACGACCATCGAGGGGGGCGACTCGTGAGGGTGCCCCTGGCCCCGGTACTCGCCCCAGAACACGAGGTAGCACGCGCGGGTCATGTACGCGGCGGTCATGAACGCACCGAGCAGGCCGACCGCGAGCATGATCGGGAAGCCGTTCCGATGCGCACCGAGCAGGATCTCGTCCTTGGAGAAGAAGCCGGCGAGGAACGGGACGCCGGACAGCGCGAGCGACCCGATGATGAACGTACGGAACGTCCACGGCATGAGCTTCCTGAGGCCGCCCATCTCGCTCATGTTGTTCGAGTGCACACCGTGGATGACCGAGCCTGCACAGAGGAAGAGCAGCGCCTTGAAGAAGGCGTGGGTGAAGAGGTGGAAGATGCCGGCCGACCAGGCGCCCACTCCGAGCGCCATCACCATGTAGCCCAACTGGCTGACCGTCGAGTAGGCGAGCACCTTCTTCACGTCGTCCTGCACGAACGCGAGCAGGGCGGCGATGACGATCGTGATCGCCCCGATGATCGAAACCAGGTTGACCCCGCCCGCGTCGATCGAGAAGGCGGAGAAGAACACGGGGTAGAAGCGGGCGACCAGGTACACGCCGGCCACGACCATGGTGGCTGCATGGATCAACGCCGACACGGGGGTCGGGCCGGCCATGGCGTCGGGCAGCCAGGTGTGGAGCGGGAACTGCGCGCTCTTGCCCACCACCCCCAGGAAGAGGCAGCAGCCCCCGACGAGCAACAGGCGGTGGCTGATGTCGCCGTCCAGCGCCAATTGGTTGAGATGGGCGATGTTGAAGCTGCCTTTCGCAGCGAAGAAGAGCGTGATGATGCCGATCATCAAGCCGATGTCGCCAGTGCGCGTGGTCAGGAACGCCTTCACCGCCGCGTCGGAGTTCTCCTTCTCCTCCCACCAGTGACCGATGAGCATGAACGAGCACACCCCGACCAGCTCCCACCCCACGAGGAACTGCAACGAGTTGTCCGAGACCACGAGCAGCAGCATCGAAGCGGTGAACAGCGACAGGGCGGCGAAGAAGTAGGTGTAGCGGCGGTCGCCGTGCATGTAGCCGGTGGAATACACGTGCACCATCAGCGAGATGAAGCTGACGACGAGCAGCATCATCACGGTCAGCCCGTCGACGTGCGTGCCGGCGCCGAACCTCACCCGCCCCGACTGCAGCCACGTCGACGAGTGCTCGATCGCCTCGCGCGGAGCGTCTTCGCCGATCCACTTGGCGGCCACGACGACCGAGAGCACGAACGACGCGCCGACTGCGACGATCCCGGACTCGGCGCCCTTGAACGGCAGACGCTTTCCCGCGAGCAGGATGATCGCGAAGGACACCGCAGGAAGGAGCGGGATGAGCCACACGTTGTCGAGCACGGCGCCGCTCTCTAGCCCTTCATGAGATCGACCTCGTCGAGGTCGATGCTCGTTCGGTTGCGGTAGATGAGCAGGACGATGGCGAGGCCGACGCCGACTTCGGCCGCGGCGATGGCGATGATGAAGAGGGCGAACACCTGTCCGATCACGTTGTGGCGGAACGCGCCGAAGGCCACCAGGTTGATGTTCACGGCATTGAGCATGAGCTCGATCGACATGAGCACGAGCACGGCGTTGCGGCGCGCGAGCACGCCGTAGATGCCGATGCAGAACAGCACGGCCGCGAGGAGCAGGAACTGGCTCAGGTACACGTCGCTCCCCTCAATCTCTCCGGGCGATCGCAACGGCGCCCACGAGCGCGGCGAGCAGAAGCACTGAGACCACCTCGAAGGGAACCACGTACGGGCCGAGGAACGCGTCGCCCAGGTCGGCGGCGCGTGGCAGGAGCGCAGGGTCCTTCGGGAACTGGAGCTTGGTGTCACCCCACGCCTGCACGATCACGACGCCGAGCACGCCGAGGAAGAACAGCGCGACGATCGCGCTGAGCGCCTTCTGGTCGTTGTCGAGGCCGGCGTCGCGTCCGATCGGCGCGCGCGTCAGCATGATGCCGAAGAGAAAGAGGACGACGATCGCCCCGATGTAGACGACGATCTGCACGGCGAAGACGAACTCGGCCGACAGCAGGACGTACTGACCCGCCACCCCCGCGAGCACGATCACCAGGAAGAGGGCGGCGCGCACCACGTTCTGGGTAGTGACCAGCCGCCACGCGGCGAGGATCATCACCGCCGCGAGCATGCCGAAGACGATGTTCTCGAAGACCATCCGGCTACTTCTTCTTCGCCGCGCCGGCCTCGAGCGGCAGCGGCTCGGGCACGGTCTGCATCCACTCGCCGAGACGCTCCTTGTCGTGGAGCAGGTCCGCGATCTTGGGCTCGGAATATTCGTACTCCGGCGTCCAGAACAGAGCGTCGAACGGGCACACCTCCACGCAGATGCCGCAGTACATGCAGAGCGCGTAGTCGATGTCGAAGCGGTCGAGGGCGTTGACCGTTCGGGGCTTTCCCCCCTCGCGTCGGGGGGGTCGCTTCTCCTTGTGGCCCTCGATGTAGATGCACCAGTCGGGGCACTGCCGGGCGCAGAGCATGCAGACCGTGCAGTTCTCCTCCTTCAGCGCGATCACGCCTCGGGCCCGGGACGGCGGCGCCTCCTTCACGTGCGGGTACTGCACGGTGACGTTGCCGGCGAGCATCGTCTTGAACGTGACGCCCAGGCCCTTGACCAGCCCGGGGAGCTGGGGCATCTACAGCACCACCTTCAGCACGCCGGTGACGACGATGTTCACCAGCGACAGCGGGATGAGGTACTTCCAGGCGAACGTCTGGAGCTGGTCCTCGCGGAAGCGGGGATAGGTGAAGCGGATCCAGAAGATCAGGAAGGCGACGACCATGATCTTCGCACCCAGCACCAGGGGGCCGAGCACGTCGGCGGCGGTACCGTGCACGCCCGGCACGAACCACCCGCCGAGGAACAGCGTGGCGGCGATCGCGGCCAGCGCGAAGGCGGTGCCGAACTCGGCCATGAAGAAGAAGAGGAACCGGAAGCCGCTGTACTCGGTCATGTAGCCGGCCACCAGCTCCGATTCCGCCACCGGCATGTCGAAGGGCGTCTGCGTCAGCTCGGCCTGGGCCGCGACGAGGAAGAGGAAGAAGCCCACGAACTGGGTGAGGATGAACGGGTTGCCGAACGTGCCGACCCCGAAGATCTCGCCGTGGGCCTGGGCGGCGACGATTCCCTGCATGCTCATCGTGCCGGCCTGGACGACGACCCCGATGACGGCGAGCACGAGCGGCAGCTCGTACGCGATGAGCTGGCCGGCGGCGCGTAACGCGCCGAGGAGCGAGTACTTGTTGGCCGAGGACCACCCCGCCATCAGCACGCCGATCACCGACAGCGACGACACCGCCAGCGCGAAGAAGATGCCGACGTCGAGGTCCTGGACGATGAGACGCGGCCCCGCGGGCAGGACGATGTAGAGCAGGAACGTCGACAGGATCACCACGAGCGGCGCGAGGGCGAAGATCCGCCGGTCGGCCTCGTCCGGGATGATGTCCTCCTTCTGGATGAACTTCACCCCGTCGGCGAGGAGTTGCAGCACGCCGTGAGGCCCCGCCTCCATGGGCCCGAGCCGGCTCTGCATGTGGCTCATCATCTTCAGCAGGAACGTGTAGCCGAGGACGATGGCGGCCGCGGGGATGACCGCGAGGACGACGCCGGTCTTGAGCGCGGTGGTCCACCCATAGGTGGTGACGTCGATGGCGAGCATCAACGGTCGATGTCCCCGAGGATGAAGTAGAGGCTCGCCAGGATCGTGATGATGTCGGGCACGTAGACGCCGCGCAGCAACCACGGGACGATCGACGTGTTGTTGAACGAGGCGGAGCGGATCTTGCAGCGGAACGGCCCGAGCCCACCCTGACTGACGATGTAATAGCCCATCTCACCCAACGGGTTCTCGGTGTGCACCCAGGCCTCGCCCGCCGGCACCTTGATGATGCGCGGCACCTTCGCCTGGATGGGCCCCGCCGGGAGCCCGTCGAGGAGCTGGTCGACGATCTTGGTCGCCTCCCGCACCTCCTGCAGGCGCACCCAGTAGCGGGCGAAGCAGTCGCCGTCGGGATGGGTCCAGACCTTCCAGTCGCAGTCCTTCCACGCCAGCGGCGACGGCTCGTCGCGACGTAGGTCCCAGTCGACCCCGCTGGCTCGGATGTTGGCGCCCGAGAGGCCGTAGGAGAGCCCGACGTCGGCGGGGATCACGCCGATGCCACGCGTGCGGCGGTCGAAGATCTCGTTGCCCATGAGCAGTGTCTCGAGCTCGTCGCAGTAGTCGCGCATGCGCTTCATGACCGAGCGCGTCTCGTCGACCCAGCCCCTGGGCAGGTCGTCCTTCAGCCCGCCGATGCGGTCGTAGTTGGGATGGAAGCGCCCGCCGGTCGCGCCCTCGATCAGGTTGAGGACGTGCTCGCGGTCGCGGAAGGCGTAGAACACGGGTGTGAGGGCACCGAGCTGCACGCCCATCTCGCCGATGAACAGGGTGATGTTGGCGATGCGGCTGAGCTCGAACAAGATCGTGCGGATGTGCTGGGCGCGCGGTGGCGCCTCGATCTCCATGAGCTGCTCGGCGGCGAGGATGAACGGCACCTCGTTGGCGAACGACGACAGCCAGTCGATCCGGTTGACGAGCGTGGTGATCTGTGGGTAGTTGCGGACCTCGGCCAGCTTCTCGTAGCCGCGGTGCATGTAGCCGCACACCACGTCGGCCTGGACCACCTGCTCGCCGTCGAGCCGGGCAACGATGCGCAGCGTGCCGTGGGTGGCGGGGTGCTGCGGGCCCAGGTTCAACGTCATCTGCTCGGTCTGCAGCTCGACGTGCACCCGCGCGTCAGCCGCCTGGGCGGCGACGTACGCGGCCTGCTGGCGCTCCGCGACCGTCGTCATCCGGCCGGCTCCTCCGCGCTCGCGGCCCCGCCGGGCTCCGGCACCTCCGGCATGAGCTCGACGTCGACGAGCCCGGGCCACGGCTTCACCTCGCGGGCGAGCAGCGGGTAGTCCTTCCGCAGGGGGAAGCCCTCGAACTCGCCGGGAAGGTAGAGGTGGGTGAGGTCGGGGTGACCGACGAACGTGAACCCGTACATCTCCCACGTCTCGCGCTCGTGCCAGTCGGCGCCGCGGAACACCGTGTGGATCGACTCGACCGTCGGGGCGTCGTCGTCCAGGTCGGCCTTCAGCGTGAGACCAACGTGGCGCGTCGTCGAGTAGAAGCGAGCGAACACCTGGAAGCGGGTGTCCCCGCCCGCGACGCCGCTGACCGCACCACCGTTGGCGTCGGCGGTCGCAGCCTCGGCGGCATCGTCGTCGGCCACGGGCTGCTCCTGCTCGGCTTCCGCCTCCTCCGCCGCGTCCTCGTCGGGCGCGTCGTCGGCGTCGGCGGAGATCTCGGTGGACACCGACTCCTCGGGGTTCGGCGCGGACGGCATCCAGTCGAGGCCGGAGAGGAAGCAGAAGTAGTCGAGCCCGAGGGTGTCACGGCACACCTCGGCCGTCCGCTTCCACGCGTCGGCACGCACGCGCACCCACAGGTCGCCGCGGTTGATCTCCGATCCGACGACGGCGTCGCCGAGCGCTTCCGTCAGCCCAGCCAGCAGCTCCTCGCGGACCGGGTCGCTCGCGGGCGCGGTCTCCTCGGGCGCCGCCTCCACCGGCGGCGTGCTGTCACCCGACGACAATCGGCTCACCTCGCCAGCGCTCGGCCATGTCCTCGTGCTGGATGCGCTCCTGCAGGAGGACGATGCCCTCGAGGAGGGCCTCCGGCCGCGGGGGGCAGCCTGGCACGTACACGTCGACCGGGATGATCTGGTCGACGCCCTTGGTGACCGAGTACGAGTCCCAGTAGGGGCCGCCGCAGTTGGCGCACGAGCCCATGGAGATCACGTACTTCGGGTCGGGCATCTGCTCCCAGAGGCGCCGGATCGACGGCGCCATCTTGTCGGTGACCGTGCCCGAGATCACCACGAGATCGGCCTGGCGGGGACCGGCCGGGAAGGGGATGACCCCGAGGCGCATCACGTCGTAGCGCGGAGAGCCGAACGCGGCACCCATCTCGATGGCACAGCACGCCAAGCCCCACTGGTAGACCCACAGCGAGTACTTGCGGCTCATGTTGAGGAGGTAGGTCAGGGGCTTGGGCACCTTCCCCTTCTCGACTACACCCACCGCAGCACCCGCTTGCGCCAGGCGTAGAGCAGGCCCAGCGCCAGGATGGCGATGAAGATGATCATCTCGACCAGCCCGAAGACCTGCAGGGCCTCGAGCCGGACGGCCCAGGGGAAGATGAACACCGCCTCGACGTCGAACATGACGAACAGCAGCGCGAAGACGTAGTAGCGGACCTGGCTCTGCGACCAGCCCGCCCCGACGGGGTCGACCCCGCACTCGTAGTTGAGGTACTTCTGCGCCTGGGGCCGGGTGGGACGCAGCAGGCGCCCGACCCCCAGCATGGCCCCGACCATGAGCACGGCTGCACCCGCGAAGATCGCGACGGTGAGGTACTGGCGGAGGAACTCCGACACAGGCCGAGACTAGTGATTGCGTTCACAGGGCGGCAAAACCCCTCTCCACGCTCGACTTCTCCGCGCGTTCAGAGCCGCAGCAGGGTGGCGTCGCGGGCGAACTCGATGACCACGGAGGGCAGGAAGCCCACGACGAGGGTGAACGCGAGCGTGACGGCCAGCGCCGCGCCGGCGGCCAGAGGGACGCGGATCGGGTCTGCGGGCGGGTCGTCGGCCGTGGCGGCGTCGCCGCCCATGTACATGACCACGATCACCCGCAGGTAGAAGAAGGCGGCGATGACGGCGGCCAACATGGCGATGACCGCAAGCGCGTAGGAGTGGCTGTCGACCGCGGCGCCGATCACGTAGAACTTGGCGAGGAAGCCGGACGTGAGGGGCACGCCGGCCTGCGCCAAGAGGAACACGGTGAACACGAGCGCGAGCACCGGGCGCCGGGCCGCGAGGCCGCGATAGGTGTCGAGGCTGTGCCGCTCGTCGCCCTTTCGGCCCACGAGCGTGACGATGCCGAAGCTGCCGAGCACCATGAAGGTGTAGGCCAGCAGGTAGAAGAGCGAGCCCGCCACGCCACGGTCGGTGCCGGCCTGGAGGCCGACGAGGACGTAGCCGGCGTGGCTGATCGACGAGTACGCGAGCATCCGCTTGATGTCGGTCTGCACGATGGCGAGCACCGACCCCACCAGCAGCGTCGCCACGGCCATGGCCCACACGATGGGCTGCCAGTCGAGCCGCTCGGGGCCGAAGGTGGAGAAGAAGATGCGGAGCAACGCGGCGAAGCCCGCCGCCTTGGCGCCCGCGGCCATGAAGCCGGTCACCGGCGTGGGCGCGCCCTGGTAGACGTCGGGCGTCCACATGTGGAACGGCACCGCGGCGACCTTGAACCCCAGGCCCACGAGGAGGAAGGCGAACCCGGCGAGGAGCACGCCGTTGGTGAACGGTCGCTCGCGCAACAAGTTGGAGATCTCGCCCAGGTTCGTCGATCCCGTGGCCCCGTACACCAGCGCGACGCCGTAGAGGAAGAACGCGGACGAGAACGCCCCTAGCACGAAGTACTTGATCGCCGCTTCCTGCGACTCGGCCTTGCGCCGGTAGTAGCCGGCCAGGACGTACAGCGCGATCGAGAGGATCTCGAGGCCGAGGAACACGACGATGAGGTCGTTGGCCTCGGCCATCAGGATGCCGCCCGACGCCGAGAGCAGCATGAGCACGTAGTACTCGGGGCCCTCCAGCTCTTCCCGGCGCAGGTAGCCGTCGGCCAGCAGGGCGCCGAGGACGACCGTCGCGCACACCAGCACCATGAAGAAGACGCTGAACCCGTCGACCACCACGGCGTCCGCGATCGTGGTGCGCGCCCTGTCTGCATCGACCTGGTCCCACAGGTCGAAGCTGAACCAGAGCGCGACCCCCGCGGTGACGATCGTGAACAGCGCGTACGTGCCGGCCGGGGGGCGCTTCCGGTTCAGCCCCCCGATGCCGAGCAGGAGCAGCGCGCCGCCGATAAGGACGAGCGTGGGCAGGATGCTGCGGTAGTCGACCGAGGGCAGGTTGATCGGCGCCTGGTCGATCTGGGCGACGACCGCGTGCGACCAGCCGGGAGCGACGATCATGGGCCGCCCTCGGCTCTGGTTCCCGCAGCTTCGGGCGCTCTCGGGGCCTCGCGGAACTTGGTGTTGGCCCCGCGCTCGACGTGCGCGATGAGCCGGTCGACCGAGGGCTCGATGCGATCGAGCACCGGCTTCGGGTAGACGCCGAGGAACACGATGAGCCCGATGATGGGGACCATGACTCCTCGCTCCCGCCACGTCATCTCGGGGAAGGAGGCGTTCTCACCGTCGGGCGCGCCCTGGAACACGCGCTGGTACGCCCACAGCAGGTAGACGGCCGCGAGAATGACACCGACGGCGGCCGCGACTGCATACCAGCGACGGGTGACGAACGTGCCGATGAGCACGAGGAACTCGCCGACGAAGCCGTTGAGCCCGGGCAGGCCGACCGACGAGAGCATCACCACCATGAAGACGCCCGCGAAGACGGGCGCGGGCTTGGCCAGGCCGCGCAGCTCGGCGATCTGGCGGGTGTGACGGCGCTCGTACAGCCAGCCCACGAGCAGGAACAGCGCTCCGGTGGAGATGCCGTGGTTCACCATCTGGATCACACCGCCCGTGAGACCCTGGGTCGTGAACGCGAACGTGCCGACCACGATGAACCCGAGATGGGCCACCGACGAATACGCGATCAGCCGCTTGAGGTCCTTCTGCACGGTGGCGACGAGCGCGCCGTAGAGGATGCCGATCACGCCGAGGACGAGGAACCAGGGGGCGAGGTCGACAGCCGCCTGCGGGAACAGGAACAGCCCGAAGCGCAGGAAGCCGTACGTGCCGAGCTTCAGGAGGACGCCGGCCAGGATCACCGAGCCCGCGGTGGGGGCCTCGGTGTGGGCGTCGGGGAGCCACGTGTGCAGCGGGAACACGGGCACCTTGATGGCGAAGGAGACGGCGAACGCAAGGAACAGCCACTGGGCGGTGCCCGCGGCGAGGAACTTGTCGTTGGCCAGCGTGACCAGGTCGAAGGTGAGGCGGCCGGTCGCGGCCTGGTGCAGGAACGCAAGCGTGAGGATGCCGACGAGCATCAGCGCCGAGCCGGCCATCGTGTAGATGAAGAACTTCACCGCCGCGTAGACGCGGCGCTCGTAGCCCCAACCGCCGATCAGGAAGTACATCGGAACGAGCACGACCTCCCAGAACACGAAGAACAGGAAGAGGTCGAGGGCGAGGAAGACCCCCAGGCAGCCCGCCTCCAACAGCAGGAGCCATGCCGTGTACGCCTTGACGTCGCGGTGCACGAGCGGGCCGGCCAGCGCGATGGGGAAGAGCACGCCGGTGAGGGCGACGAGGAAGAGGGAGATCCCGTCGATCCCGAGCTTCCACGAGATGCCGAACGACCGGATCCAGACGTGCTGGGAGACGAACTGGAAGCCCGCGTCGGACTTCTCGAACTCGAACACGAGGTAGATGCTGAGCGCGGCGACCGCGACCGCGGTGGCCAGGCCGATGACCCGAACCAGCTCCGGCCGCCGCCGCGGCACGACGGCGACCGCGAGCGCGCCGGCCGCGGGCAGGACGATGAGCGTCGTCAGGTAGGGGAAGCTCACGAGAGCTGCACCCTCGTCACGACCCAGCCCAGCACGAGCACCGCGCCGATCACCACGCCGAGGGCGTAGTTGCGCACGTAGCCGGTCTGGACCCGTCGCAGGCGGTCGCCCGTGGCGCGCACGAGCGTGCCGACGCCGTTGACGGCACCGTCGACGACCTTCAGGTCGATCACATACGCGCTCCAGGTGGACAGCAGGCGGCCGGGCCCGTCGATCGCGGCGGCGTACGCGGCGTCGACGTACCAGGCCCGGCGCAGCACCAGAGGCTCCATGCGATCCTCGGGAACGCGGTGGCGGAGGTAGACGCCCCCCGCGATGCCGATCCCGACCACGCCCAGCACGACGGTGCCGATGGCCAGCGCCCACAGGGTGCCCGCCGGGACGTCGAGCGCGTGCAACCGCTCGCCGAACACCGGCTCGAGCCACTTGCGGAGGAACTCGGTCGACTTCCACGGCAGGTTGAGCAGGCCGCCGAGGAACGAGAGCCCGGCGAGCACCACGAGGGGAAGCGTCATGGTCCAGGGCGACTCGTGCGGCTCCGACGCGTGCTCACGCTCACGTTCCTCGCCGTAGAACACCATGAACACCTGACGGCTCATGTAGTACGCCGTAAGCAGCGCGGTCACGACGCCGACGAGCCACAGCAGCTTGTTGGTGTCGAAGGCGTTGGCCAGGATCTCGTCCTTCGACCAGAAGCCGGCGAAGGGCGGGATGCCGGCGATCGCGAGCCAGCCCACGATGAAGGTCGCCGAGGTGATCGGAAGGTAGCGACGCAGGTTGCCCATGCGCTTCATGTCCTGCTCGTCGTGAAGACCGTGGATCACCGAGCCTGCGCCCAGGAAGAGCAGCGCCTTGAAGAAGGCGTGCGTGACCATGTGGAACACCGCAGCGACGTACGCGCCCGACCCCACAGCGAGGAACATGTAACCGAGCTGGGAGATCGTGGAGTACGCCAGCACCCGCTTGATGTCGTTCTGGGCGCAGGCGATGGTCGCCGCGAACAGCGCGGTCAGCGCGCCCACGGTGGCGATGATCGTGAGCGCGCCGGGTGCCAGCACGAGGATGGGGCTGATGCGGCACATGAGGTAGACGCCCGCGGTCACCATCGTCGCGGCGTGGATCAGCGCCGACACGGGTGTCGGGCCCTCCATCGCATCGGGCAACCACACGTAGAGGGGCAGCTGGGCGGACTTGCCCACGGCGCCGAGAAAGAGCAGCAGCGCGATTGCGGTCGCAGTCGTCTTGCTGAGCGTCGCGGCCCCGGTCAGCACCACGCCGTACTGGAGCGACCCCAGCGCCGAGAACATGAGGAACATCGCGATCATGAACCCGAAGTCGCCGACGCGGTTGGTGACGAACGCCTTCTTCCCCGCACTGGCCGCCGTGTCGCGCTCGAACCAGAACGAGATCAGGAAGTAGGAGCAGGCGCCGACGCCCTCCCATCCGAGGAAGCTGAGCAGGAAGCTGTCGGCGAGCACGAGCACGAGCATCGAGAACGCGAACAGGTTGAGGTAGACGAAGAACCTCGGATAGCTCTCGTCGCCGTGCATGTAGCCCACGGAGTAGAGGTGGATCAGCGCGCCGACGCCGGTGATGAACAGCGCCATCGTGATCGACAGCGGGTCGACCAGCAACCCCGCCTTCACCTGCAGTCGGCCGACCGGGAGCCAGGTGAAGAGCTCGTGCGTGAACGACCTGTCATTGCCCGCGCGCCCGTGCAGCGAGGCGAACATGACGATCGACACCGCGAACGCGGCCGTCGTCATCGCGGTCGCGAGCCAGCCCGCCCACGGGTCGCCGAGCCGGCGGCCGAACACGAGCAGCAGCACGAAGCCCGCGAGCGGCAGGGCCGGGATGAGCCAGGAGGCGTCGAGGACCAACCCCTATCCCTTCAACATCGAGATGTCGTCGGCGGTCGCCTCGGCCCGCCGTCTGAAGATGGACACGATGATGCCCAGCCCGACCACGACCTCGGCTGCCGCCACCACGAGCACGAAGAACACGACCACCTGTCCGCCGATGTCGTCGAGCTCGCGCGCGAAGGTGACGAAGGTGAGGTTGACGGCGTTGAGCATCAGCTCGATGCACATGAACATCACGAGCACGTTGCGCCGCACCAGCACGCCGATGGCGCCGATGGTGAAGATGATGCCGCCCACCGCGAGGTACCAGGACGCGTCGATGCTCACGGCCGCTCTCTCACTGGTCTTCCTCCGGCGGGGGTGCCGCGATGCTGGGTGGGCGCCGGGCGAGGACGACGGCGCCGACGACCGCGATGACCAACAGCCCCGAGGTCGCCTCGAACGCCAGCAGGTAGCGGCTGAAGATCGACCGGGCCAGCAGCTCCACGTTGGGGACGACCGGGTCGCGGGCGGGGCCGGCGACCGAGGCGCCGCCAGTGACCCACCCGCCGTAGCGCACGAGCAGCACCATCTCGAGCGCGGCCACGAGCGCGAGCGCGCCGGCGAGCGGACGTTGCGCCTTCAACGTCTCGACGCCCAGGTCCTCGGACCGGTCCACCCCGAGCAACATGATGACGAAGAGGAACAGCACCACGATGGCGCCCGCGTAGACGATCACCTGGACGGCGGCCAGGAAGTGCGCCTCCTGCTCCACGAACAGGACGGCCACGCCGAACAGCGTCATCACGAGCATGAGCGCCGAGTGCACGGGGTTGCGCGAAAGCACCACCCCGAGCGCACCGCCCACGGCTACGACGCTCGCCACCGCGAAGACGACGACGTCCATCAGCCGGCGTCCGTCGCTTCGGGGGTCTCCGTCGCTTGGGGGTCGCGGCCCTCGGCGGTCTGGCCCTCCTCCGGGGCGCGCACGCCGTACCCGAGCTCGCCCGACCAGGCGATGCGGCCTTCGTAGGCGGCGACGCCCGACGGTGAGGTGGCGCGCATCCAGGCCGAGGTGTGCTCGTCGTCGCCGGCACGCCAGTCCTCCCACGGGAGGTGCCGGGGGTGCCCCTCGTCGTCGACCAGCAGCTCGGTCTTGGTGTAGATGGCGTCGCGCCGGTCGGTGAAGGAGAACTCGAACAGCTTCGACTCGGTGATGGCCTCGGTGGGACACGCCTCGACGCACAGGTCGCAGTGGATGCAACGGAGGTAGTTGATCTCGTAGACGAAGCCGTAGCGCTCGCCCGGTGAGACGGGATCGTCGGGCGGGTTGTCGGCGCCGCGCACGTAGATGCAGCGCGCCGGGCACACGCCCGCGCACAACTCGCAGCCGATGCACTTCTCCATACCGTCCTCGTAGCGGCCGAGCACATGGCGGCCGTGGAAGCGTTCGGGCTTGGGCCGCTTCACGTCCGGATACGGGATCGTGACCCGCGGCCGGAACATCTGCCTCAGGGTTACGGCGAACCCCTCCAGGTAGCCCATCAGCGACTCGCCTCCAATGACTGCGCCTCGTCGTCGGCGCGCAGGCGACTCGTGCGCACCGCGAGCGCGAGCGCACCCATCACGGCGAGGCCCGCGAGCACGCCGACGCCCAGCACGAGCGACGGGTTCCAGCCCTGGTCGCGCCCGATCTGGATGGCAGCGATGAGCAGCAGCCAGAAGAGGGCGGCGGGAATGAGGCGCTTCCAGCCCAGGTCCATGAGCTGGTCGTAGCGGAAGCGGGGGACGCTCGCGCGCAGCCACACGTAGCAGAACAGGAAGACGAGCAGCTTGAGGAAGAACCACAAGATCGGCCAGAAGGTGCGCGGAAGGACCGAGTAGACGGGGCCGCTGGGGCCGCCGAAGAACAGCGTCACCGCCACCGCCGAGACGGTGATGGTGTTCATGAACTCGGCAAGGTAGAAGAGGGCGAAGCGCACGGACGAGTACTCGGTGAAGAACCCTCCGACCAGCTCCTGCTCCGCCTCCACCAGGTCGAACGGTGGCCGGTTGATCTCGGCGGTGGCAGCGATCAGGTAGATGAGGAAGGGGACGCCGCCGAGGGTGATGACGTTCCAGTTGGGGAGGATGCCTCCGGGTCCGCGGCCGGCCTGGTCGAGCACGATGGCGTGCGTCGACAGGGTGCCCGCGGCCAGGACGACCGCCACCACCGACAGGCCCATGGCCGCTTCGTAGGACACCATCTGCGCCGACGCGCGCACCGACCCCAGCAGCGGGTACTTCGAGCCCGACGACCAACCGGCGAGCATCACGCCGTAGACCGCGATGGACGACATGGCCAGCAGGAAGAGGACGCCGACGGGTGGGTCCGCGAGCTGCAGGAAGGTGTCGTGACCGGCGATGGAGAGGCTGCCACCAACGGGGATGACGGCGAAGGCGGCGAACGCGGTCACGGTCGACACGTAGGGAGCCAGCCGGAACACCGCCGCGTCCGCCTGCTCCGGCAGGAGGTCCTCCTTGAAGAAGATCTTGATGCCGTCGGCGAGCGACTGGAGCAGGCCCCACGGGCCCGCCCGGTTCGGGCCGATGCGGTTCTGCATGTCGGAGATGATCTTGCGCTCGAACCAGATCATCAGCAGCACGCTCACCAGCAGGAACACGAACGTGACGAGGACCTTCAGCACCACGATGAGGACCACCGCGAGGCCGACGCCGTTCGAGAACAGCGGGTCCATCAGCTCCTCACCGCCTTCAAAGCGACGCCCCTCACAGCGACTCCATCCGGATGTCGGTGACGGGCTCGGACGCGTCGATGAGGTCGGCGGCGGAGATGTCGCCGGGTTGGTTGAAGGTGATCGAGATCGACCCGCGCGGCAGGCCGGTCCACGCCGTCACCGGCAGCTCTCTGGTCGCGCGCTCCGACACCATGCGCACCCGGTCGCCCGACGCCAGGCCGAGCCGCTCGAGATCGTGCGGGTTCACCCGCACGCGCGCGCCCGGCGCGAGATGCGCCATCGACGGACAGTGCTGCACCATGGCACCGCAGTCGTAGAGGCTCCGGGCCGACACCAGGCGGAGGGCGTAGGCGTCGAGCGCCGGCAACGACCTGGCCCGATCCCGGGTGGTGAACGCCAGCAGCGGCGGCCGCTCCGTCTCGGGCGTCGGTACGGCGTCGTGACCGGGTGCTTCGGGTGCGGTGCCAGAAGCCGCCTGCGTGACCACGCCCTCGCCCTGGCTCGCGGCGGCACGCGTCTCGATGGCCTCGATGACGCGATCGGCGACATCGACCTCGGCTGTGGTCCGCGCGCTGTGATCGTCGCGGCCCGCGAGCGGGACGACGACGCCGTCGCGGTGGTCGATGCCGCGCAGCACGTCGAGGGTGATGCCGGCGTGGGCCGGTGCGACACGCTCGATCTCGGCCCAGATGTCGTCGGTCGACTCGAAGCCGAGGTCGTCGCCCAGCCGGGCCGCGAGGTCGACTGCGATCATCCAGTCGGGACGGGCGGTTCCCGGCGGCGTGACCTTCTGGCCGAGACGGGTGATGCGCCCCTCGAGGTTGGTCGTCGTGGCCGGCCGCTCGGCGAAGCCGGCCGCGGGGAGGACCACGTCGGCCTGCTTCACCGAGTCGGTCGCGAACAGATCGACCGCGATCACGAAACCGGCGGCGCCCACGGCCCGCCGGGCGAGGGCGCGATCGGGGAAGTCGGCAAGCGGGTCGGCACCAAGGAGCACCAGCGCGTGAATGCGCCCGTCGAGTGCGGCGCGGAGGATCCCGTTCGCGTCAAGCCCGGTCTCCTCGGGCGCCGCGCCCCACGCGTCGACGAACCAGGCGTGCGCGTCGGCGAGCGCGACCCGTCCGGGCAGGATCCCCGGGGCCAGGCCCATGTCGAGCGCGCCGTGCACGTTGCCGCGTCGCAGCGCGGGCAGGAAGCGTGCGTTCGGCAACCCCGCGGCGAGCACCGCCGCGGCCTCGGCGATGGAGGCTCCGGACTCCGCCAGGGACGGGCGGCCGAGCACGACGACGACGTCGTCGTGGCCGGCGAGCAGTTGCCGGGCGGCGGCGATGTCGGCGGTCGCGACGCCGGCGGCCCAGGCAATGTCGCCGTCTCCGCCCACGAGCGCCTCGGCGAGGGCGGCTGCCTCGCCGGGCCGGTACAGCAGGCTGGCGCGCGCGTGGCGGGTGAGGCCGGTCACCTGCGGGGCCAGCTCGATCACGACGGCACCGTCGTCGACCGCGGCCGCGCGCAGGCGCAGGTAGAGGACGGGCAGCTCCTCCTTGAGGTCGGGCGCGAGCAGGATGACGACCGAGGCTCGGCACGCGTCGTCGATAGTGGCGCGTGGAAGCCCGAGCACGACCTCGGCGGGGAGCCCGTCGCCCAGCTGGCAGTCGACGGAGTCGGTACCGAGGACGCCCTTCGCCAGCTTGGCCCACGCGTACGCGTCCTCGTTGCCGAGGCGCGCCCCGCCGAGGACGGCGATCGAGCCCGGCCCGTGGAGGTCGCGTGCCTGGCGCAGACCTTTGGCGGCGGCCGCGAGCGCGACCCCCCAAGACGCCTCGCTCAGCGCGCCGCTCGCGCGCACGAGGGGCGCGCTCAGGCGGTCGCCGGCGGTGACGGACTCGAAGCCGAAGCGTCCCTTGTCGCACAGCCAGCCGTGATTCGTCGGCTCGGCGTCGACGCCGAGGTAGCGCACCAACCGGTTGGACGACGACTGCACCGCGATGCGGCAACCGACCGCGCACGTGGTGCACGTGGACTCCACCTGCTCGAGGTCCCACGGGCGGGCGCGGAAGCGGTACGGCGACGCGGTGAGCGCGCCGACCGGACAGATCTGGACGGTGTTACCGCTGAAGTACGAGGTGAAGGGGTCGTCGGGAAAGGTCAGCACCTGCGTCTCGTTGCCACGCTCGTTGAACGAGATGAGGGGGTCGCCCGCCACCTCGTCCGCGAAGCGGGTGCAACGGGCGCAGAGGATGCACCGCTCGCGGTCGAGCGCGACCAGGTCGCTGATCGGGATCGGCTTCTCGAAGTGGCGCTTCTCCTCGACGAAGCGGCTCTCGCCGGGACCGAAGGCAAAGGTCTGGTCCTGCAGCGGGCACTCGCCGCCGCGGTCGCACACGGGGCAGTCGAGCGGGTGGTTGATGAGCAGGAACTCGAGCACGCCGTCCTGGGCCTTCTTGACCCCGGGCGTGGTGGTGTGGACGACCATCCCCTCCGCGACCGGCGTGGTGCACGCCGGTGGCAGCCCGCGCACGCCGTCGATCTCGACGAGGCACATGCGGCACATCCCGACCGGTGCCATGCGCGGGTGCCAGCAGAAGCGCGGGATGTAGACCCCGTGGCGCTCGGCCGCCGCGATCACCAGCTCGCCGGGTCGGGCTTCGAAGGTGCGGCCGTCGACCGTGACCGTGACGGTGTCCTTCACCGTGTCCGTTGCGCTGCGGTGCTCGGTCATCGGGTCACCGTCCTCGTTCCTCGGACGGTGCCCCAACCTGCCACATGGGACCTGCGCTCCTCGCTGCGCTGCGGTGCTCGCTCATCGGAAGGGGCAGCCGCCCTCTTTGACGTGGGTCAGGTACTCGTCTCGAAACATGCGGATCGACGTGTAGATCGACGACGGGATCGACGGGCCGAGGACGCAGATCGTGGTCTGGCCCGGTGGCCACGAAAGGCCGGGCGCAAGGTTGTCACACACGTCGAGCAGGAGGTCGAGGTCCTCCTCCCGCCCGGCGCCGAGCTCGATCCGGCGCAGCACCCTCTCCAGCCACGACCCACCCTCGCGACACGGCGTGCACTTGCCGCACGACTCGTGGGCGAAGAACTTGGTGATGCGCCACGCGGCGCGCACCGCGCACGTGTGCTCGTTCATGACCACCACCGAGCCCGAGCCCAGCATCGAGCCCCGACGTTGCACCTCGTCGAGATCGAGCGGGCAATCGAGCTGGTCGGGACCGAACCACGGTGCCGACGCTCCTCCCGGGACGAAGGCCTTCACCTCCTCGCCACCGCGGATGCCACCACCGAGCTCGGGGTCGAAGAACAGGTCGCGGAACGTCACGGTGGCGAGCTCGGTCTCGTAGTTGCCGGGCCGGTTCACGTGGCCGGACAACGACCAGATCCGGGTGCCGGTCGACTTGTCCTTCCCCAGCGCCGCGTACGCAGCCCCGCCGTGCTGCACGATCCACGGCAGGTTCGACAGCGTCTCGACGTTGTTGACGACGGTCGGCTTCTGGTAGAGGCCCTTGACCGCGGGGAACGGCGGGCGGATCCGCGGCTCACCGCGCTGGCCCTCGAGGCTGGACAAGAGCGCCGTCTCCTCGCCACAGATGTAGGCGCCGGCGCCGGCATGGACGACGATGTCGAGATCGAAGCCCGACCGGAAGATGTCGCGGCCGAGGTGGCCTCGGGCGTACGCGTCCGCGACCGCCTGCGTCAGGCGCTCCAGCCCGAGGGCGAACTCTCCCCGGATGTAGATGAACGCCAGCGTGCACTTGAGGGCATAGGCGGCAATGGCCGTGCCTTCGATGAGCTGGTGGGGGTCGCGCTCGATCAGCTGGTGGTCCTTGAAGGTAGCCGGCTCGCCCTCGTCGGCGTTCACGACGAGGTAGCGGGGGAAGGTGTCGGCCGGGAGGAAGCTCCACTTCATGCCCGCGGAGAAGCCGGCACCGCCCCGGCCGCGGAGGCCCGAGGCCTTCACCTCGTCGACCAGCTCCTCGGGCGCGCGCTTCAGCGCGGCAGGAAGCGCCTCGTAGCCGCCGGTGCGCACGTAGCGGTCGACGGTGTGCGAGTCATCGAACCTCATGCGGCTGAACAGGATGTCGGGCGCCCCCCGGAACGCCATCTACGCCCCGTCTCTCGCCGCGCTCATCGGGTGGGGACGCGCGTCGCGGTTGAGCACGCCGTGCCGGGGCACGTCTCGCTCGAGGCGGCCGGCGCGCAGGTCGTCGCACAGCCGGTCGAAGTCGTCGGGAGTCACGGGGCCGAAGAAGCGGTAGTTCACCTGCAGGCAGGGCGCCTTGTCGCAGTGGGCCAGGCACTCCACCTCCTCGAGGGTGAACGAGCCGTCCGCGGTCGTGCCGTCGGGGCGCACGCCGAGCGACTGCTCCGCGTGCTCCAGCAGCTCGATCCCACCATCGATGAGACACGCGATGTTCGTGCAGACCGAGACGAGATAGGTGCCGACGGGCTCGCGCTTGAACATCGTGTAGAAGCTCGCGGTGCCCACCACCTCAGAGGGAGTGAGGTCGAGCAGCTCGGCGATGTGCTCCATCGCGTCGTCCGCCACGTAGCCGTCCTGCTCCTGAGCGAGATGGAGAAGCGGCAGGAGCGCGGACCGACGGCTTGGGTAGCGCGCGACGATCTCGGTCGCCCGCTGCACGCGCTCCGGTTCGAGCCGGGCCACGGCTAGCGGTCGACCTCGCCCATGATCGGGTCGACGGAGGAGATGATGGCGACGGCGTCAGCGATCAAGCCACCGCGCATCAGGTGCGGGAGCGTCTGCAGGTTCACGAACGACGGCGCCCGGATGTGCAGACGGTAGGGGTTGGCGCTCCCATCGGAGACGAGATAGCACCCGAGCTCGCCGCGGGGCGACTCGATGGCGACGTACGCCTCGCCGGCCGGCACCTTGAAGCCCTCGGTGAAGAGCTTGAAGTGGTGGATCAGCGCCTCCATCGACTCGTCGATGCGCGCTCGTGGCGGCGGGGTCACCTTCTTGTCCTGCAGCCGGTAGTCGCCCGGCGGCATGCGCTCGAGGATCTGTTGGACGATGCGCATCGACTCGCGCACCTCGTTGATTCGCACCGCGTAGCGGTCGAACGTGTCGCCGTAGGTGCCGACGACGACGTCGAAGTCGACCTGGTCGTAGAAGCAGTACGGCATCTCCCGGCGGAGGTCCCACGGCACGCCCGCGGCGCGCAGGATGGGCCCGGTGACACCGAGCGCGATGGCTTCCTCGCCGCTGATCACGCCGACGCCCTGGCTCCGCTCCTGCCAGATGGTCTGGCCCGTGAAGAGCGTGTCGTAGTCGGCGAGCTCGTCGGGCAGCTCGGCGAGCAGGTGGAGCACGTCGTCGCGCCAACCGTCGGGCAGGTCGGCGGCCACGCCGCCGGGACGGATGTAGTTGCAGTTCATCCGCAGGCCGGACACCTTCTCAAAGAAGTGCAGGTGCTTCTCGCGCTCGCGGAAACCGAAGATCATCATCGTCGTCGCCCCGAGATCCATGCCGTTGGTGGCGAGGAAGGTGAAGTGGGACGACATCCGGTTGAGCTCGGTCATGAGCATGCGGATCCACGTGGCCCGCGGCGGCACCTCGATGTCGAGCAGCTTCTCGGTCGCGAGCGCGAACACGAGCTCGTTGTGGAGAGGCGAGAGGTAGTCCATGCGCGTGACGTTGGTGCCCCCCTGCAGGTAGGTCAGCTCCTCACCGGTCTTCTCCATCCCGGTGTGCAGGTAGCCGATGACGGGTTTCGTGCGGAGCACGGTCTCACCGTCGAGCTCGAGCATGAGGCGCAGCACGCCGTGCGTGCTGGGGTGCTGCGGCCCCATGTTGATGATCATCGTCTCGTCGTCGGTGAGCGCGGAATCGACGTCGTCGGGGAGGTGGGGCACGCGCAGCACCGCACCCTGCTCGCGCAGGCGCTCGGCGACCTCCGTGGCCGAGCGCGGGCGGATCTCCTGCTCTCCCTCGGCTGTCTCCTGGACGAGGTCGCTCATCGGTCCACCGTGCCTCGTCCCTCGGCCGCTGCACCGATCTGCGACATGGGACCTGCGCTCCTCGCTGCGCTGCGGTGCTCGGTCACTGGTCCACCGTGCCTCGTCCCTCGGCCGCTGCACCGATCTGCGACATGGGACCTGCGCTCCTCGCTGCGCTCTGCTTCTGAGAGGCATGGTGCTCGGTCACTGGTCCACCGTGCCTCGTCCCTCGGCCGCTGCACCGATCTCCCACATGGGACCTGCGCTCCTCGCTGCGCTCTGCTTCTGAGAGGCATGGTGCTCGGTCATGTCGGTGGGTTCCCGGGTGTGGCTTTGAACTGCACGGGGATGCGACCGACCGCATAGTCCTTGCGCAGCGGGTGCCCCTCCCAGTCGTCGGGCATGAGGATCCGGGTGAGGTCGGGATGCCCGGTGAAGACGATGCCGAACAGGTCGTAGGTCTCGCGCTCCATCGCCTCGGTGCCCGGATAGATCTCGAACAGCGACGGGAGGATGGGGTCGGCGGCGGGCACCTGGACGCGCAGCCGTACGCGCTTGTGCTCGGCGAGCGAGAGCAGGTTGACCACCACCTCGAACCGCTCGGGCGCCACGGCGGGGGGCAGGCCACGGTGGGCGTTGAGCAGGTAATCGACGCCGCACAGGTCGACGCACATCGCGTAGCCGTCGTCGTCCGCGAGGGCGCGCACGAGGTCGAGGTAGCTCTCGCGCTCCGGGAACAGCACGAGCTGTCCGTGGGAGAGCGAGGCGGGGGCGCCGCGCACCAGCGCGGGCTCCTCCTCGGGCGCGTCCTGGGGGGTGGGCGCGTCGGGCACTTACTTCGGAGTCCCGACGGCGACGCGAGCGGGCTCGACGTGCACGCCGGCGCCTCCGCCACCGGCCTCCCTCCGCCGGGTGATCTCGCCGGTGCGGATCATCTCGTGGAGCGTGAGGATCGAGTGGAGCAGCGTCTCGGGCCCAGGTGGGCATCCGGGCGCGTACACGTCGACGGGCACGATCTGGTCGACGCCCTGCACGATCGCGTAGTTGTTGAACATGCCGCCGGTCGACGCGCACACGCCCATCGAGATGACCCACTTCGGCTCCATCATCTGGTCGTAGATCTGGCGCAGGACCGGAGCCATCTTCTGGCTCACCCGGCCGGCCACGATCATGAGGTCGGCCTGACGGGGCGAGGCCCGGAAGATCTCCATGCCGAAGCGGCTCAGGTCGTAGTGGGCGGCGCCGGTGGTCATCATCTCGATGGCACAGCACGCGAGCCCGAAGGTCGCGGGCCAGACGCTGTTTCGCCGGGCCCATTTCACGAGGTCCTCCACCCGGCCCGTCAGGAAGCTGTGGTCGAGCTGCTCGAGGCCCATCGCTACGCGGCCTCGCCCCGGCCCGTCGTCCCCACCCGGCGGACCGTCGTCTCGGTCGTGCGACTCGAAGCGAAAGCACCGTGGTCGAGCGTCGACGCGATGCGCTTCGCCGGCCCCCAGTCGAGGACGCCGTTGCCGATCAGGTACACGAACGAGATGAACACCGCGGCCGCGAACACCAACATCTCCCAGAGCCCGAAGGCCGCCAGCTGCCGGAAGATCACGGCCCACGGGTAGAGGAAGATGATCTCGATGTCGAAGATGACGAAGATCATCGCCACCAGGTAGAAGCGCACCGGGAATCGCTCGGGCGGCTCGCGGTCGGGGACGATCCCGCACTCGTAGGGCGCCTCCTTGGCCGCCGTCGGGCGGCGGGGGGCGAGCAGCCCCGACGCGAGGAACGAGATCCCGGCGAACACCCCGGCCAGGACGAACATCGCGAGAAGCGGCAGGTACTGCGCCATCAGGTCGTGACCTCGGCGCGCGCCCTCATGGCTTCCTTGTCGCGACGGTGCAGCGTCGAGGCGCACACCGAGAACAGTGCGATCGAGGACAGCGCGACGAGCGCGGGCTCACGACGGAGGGCACCGAGGTCGCGCACCAGGATCACCGAGACCACGGGCGCGTCGGGGGCGGCTCTCGGCGCCGCCGCGCTCTGGCCCGGGAGGGCTTCGGGCTTGAACGACCGTTGCACCTGCAGCACGAAGTAGTGCGGCGAGTGGCGGACGTTGAACGGCCGGAAGTTCAGCAGGTGGAACGGTCCGTAGCGCTCGCCGCCGGTATCGAAGGCGCCGACGACGATGTAACCGCCGGCATCGAAGTACTTGCGGCCCGGCTCGCCCGCCGGTGGCACCAGGATGGGGTCGGACGCGGCCAGCGCCTCGGTGGCCTCCTTGTCCTCGAGCGCCAGCTGCTTCCAGCCTCGCGGGAAGGTGCCCACCGCGGGCGTGCGCGCGTCGGCCAGGCTGCCCTGCACCACCTCCTTGACCTTCCACGCCGCGGGTGGGCCCTTCAGGCCGATCCCGTAGACCCACCAGGTGATGCCCATGATCGACATCCACCCGAAGAGCCCGGTGAGCGCGAGCAGCAACCCCAGACGGGCACCGGTGTCGGTGGCCAGGACCATGTACACGGTGCCGGGGAGCAGGACGATCGCGGTCAGCACCACGAGCGCGCCGCGGATGTTGGGATCCCAGGAGATGCCGGCGAGGACGAACCGCATCAGAGCCCCCGCTCGTAGTCGACGATGGCCTTGATCTGGGTTGTGCTGAGCATCTCGTTGAAGTGCGGCATCACGCCTTTGCTGATGCCGCGCACCCCGTACTGCTTGCCGAGCTCGGCCGTCTCGCTCACCCAGAGGATCTGGGCGGTGATGTTGGGGAACTGGCGCACGGTCGAGCCATCGACGAGCGACGGCCCGAACGCGCCGCCGCCGGCCACGTCGGGCTCACCGTAGGAGAACCCCTTCGTGTGGCAGCGGGCGCAAAACCCCTCGAACAGCAGCTGTCCGTCGCTCTTTCCCGCGTTGGCGGGGTTGGCCTTTGCGGCTGCGAGCGTGGCGTCGGCCTGGGCCTTGGCCTTTGCGGGGCCGATGCTGATGCTGTGCAGGTAGGTGATGAGGTCGTCGATCTGCTGGTCGTTCATCGGCCCACCACCCTTGACGCCCCACGCGGGCATCGGCGTGCCGGGCCGACCGTAGACGAGGATGTTGCGGATCTCGTCGTCGCGATAGCGGAGCGTTACCGTGTTCAGTGGCGGACAGTCCCACGAGACCGGACGCGGTGGGGCGTTGGGGTTGAGCGGATCGGAGAGCTGGAAGGTGCGCGCCGCGCCCTGGCCGTCCGCGCCGTGGCACTGCGCGCAGTTGAAGTGCGCCTTGCGCGCGCCCGGCTCGCCTTCCTTGGGCGGTGCCGCGAAGAGATTCTTGCCGTGCTCGATGGCGTTGCGTTCGAACCAGGCGGTGCCCCGGTCGAAGCCGCCCCCCGCCTCGCGGGTCGGCTCGCGGAGCCAGTAGACGGGCAGCCCGACGGCGATGAAGCCCATGAGCACCAGGCCCCACGTGAGCGCCTTGGTGAGCTTGGGCCCCTCGAGCCCCTCGTCGTCGAGATAGGGCTTGCGGTTGGGTGCGAGCTCGATCTCGCTCCCCGGCTCGGCGGTGCGCCGGGTGGTGCCCACGATGTAGACGAGCCAGCCGACGACCATGACGATGGCGACGCCGAGGCCGATCCGCTGCTGACGCGACAGCGCGAGGATGAGGTCCGCGCTTCCGTACTCGCTCATACGCAGTGGGGACCTTCCGCCTCCTGGCCCGTGGTGTTGGTGCCGATCGGCGGCCCGACGATGATCGTCTTGGTGTCGACGTTGACGACGCCGCCCTCGACGCTGACCACGAACCGGTCGAGGCCGCGAGGCGCGGGACCGCCCTTCTTCTCTCCGACGCGGTTGTACTGCGAGCCGTGGCACGGACATTCGAACCACTGCGACGTCGGGCACCACGGCACGCGACAACCGAGGTGCACGCACTTCTGGTACAGCGCCACCACTCCGGCCTGATAGCCCTCGATCACCGATGCGTACGCGGCGATGCCCTTGGCCTTGGCGACCGCGTCCTTCGGATAGGGGTTGATGTAGAAGCGTCCCTCGGCGACGTAGAAGGGCTCCTTCTTGTCCGCGATCTGGCCCAGGATCTCCTCGAGGGTGCCGGCGCGGATCTTCGAGCCGAAGCCTCCGGACAGTGTGGGCCAGAGGAAGGCGAGCATCGACCCACCGAAGCTCGCCAGCCCGAGCGTGAACAGGGTGACGACACCGCGGTTGAGGAACTGCCGGCGCGTGACCTCGAGCGTCTCCATGTCGACCGGGACCGCGGGCGGCCTCGGGGGCTCGGTGGTGGCGGGCAGCACGACCCTGCGGCCTTCGAGGCGCTCGGCTACCGCGGCCCGCTCGACCTCGCGCCCGGTCATGACCGGGGGCGGCTCGAGGTCGCCGAGCGCCTCTGCAGCGGCGCTCTCACTGCGATCGCGAGTGCGCGTCTCGCGCGACAAACGGCCGACGGCGCGGTTCTCGTCACGACGGCGGGCGGTGGTGAACAACAGGATCACCGCCAACAGCGCGACGCCGGCGAGCACGATGCCGAGGATGGTGCCTGTGCTCACGGGAGGCTCCTCATCTACAGGTCGAAGAACAGGCCGTCGCGCCAGGGCAAGGTGAAGTTGAACCCGGGCCCTCGGAAGAACGAGCCGATGATGACGAGGACAGCCCAGAACATGAGGAACAAGGTGAAGAGGGCGATGGCGAACTTGCGGTCCTCGGGCTTCTGGCTGGGGTTGCGGTCGCTGTACGGCGCCAGCATCAGCCCGAAGATGCCGATGCCCGGGATGGTCACGCCGGCGACCATCGGGTGGAACATCGTCAGCAGCTCCTGCAGGCCGAGGAAGTACCACGGCGCCTTGGACGGGTTGGGGGTGAAGTTGTAGTTCGCCGTCTCGAGCAGCGGCGCGTTGACGAAGATCGAGAACACCAGCGTGAATGCGGTCATCGCCAGCGCGGCGACGAACTCGGCGACGAGCAGGTGCGGCCACACGTGCACCTTGTCGGTGGGGACGGACTTGACGTCCTGGATGGAGCCCGCCTTGACGACCGTGAGCAGGCGCTGCGTGTGACCCTCGGGCCCGGACAGGCCGGACGGCGCCGGGGCGGTGGCGGTTGCGACCGCGGCTGCCGCGGCGGCGGGCGGTGGGCTCGTCGCGGCGGCACCGCCGCCGCCACCGTCACCCTGGCCGCCCCCACCGGCCAGCGCGTCCTTGCGCGCCTGGCTGCGGGCGAGGAGGTGGGCGGGGATCTTGCCGGAGGGATCGGAGGGCGCGCTCGCCGCGGGCGCCGCGGGCTCGGCCGGAGGCGCGGGCTCGGCCGCGGGCTCCTCGGGCTGCCCTCCCGGGGCAGCTGTCTCCTCGGGCTGCCCTCCCGGGGCAGCTGTCTCCTCGGGCGGCTTGCCCGCGCCCGCGAGCGCCTCGCGCCGCTCCTTCGCCCGGCGCAGGAGATGTTCGGGTACTTCGGCCATGGGAACTCGCTCCCTCTACAGCGGGCCGGAGATTCCGCCGTCCTTGCGGACGCGCCAGAAGTGGATGGCCATGAAGATCACGATGATGAACGGGAACAGCAACACGTGGAGCACGTACCAGCGCAGCAGTGTCTCACTCGAGATCTCGACTCCGCTCAGCAGGACGAAGCGCACCTGCTGCCCGAACACGGGTGTGTAGCCCATCATGTTCGTGCCCACCGTGACCGCCCAGAGCGCGAGCTGGTCCCACGGCAGCAGGTAACCCGTGAACGACAGCAGCAGCGTGAGCGTGAGGAGGATCACGCCGATCACCCAGTTGAACTCGCGCGGTGGCTTGTACGCACCGTGATAGAAGACCCGCGCCATGTGCAAGAACACGGTGAGCACCATGAGGTGTGCGGCCCAGCGGTGCATGTTGCGCACGAGCAGGCCGAACGCGACGCCGGTGTGCAGCTGCTTGATGGTGTCCCACGCCTGGGCCTCGGTGGGCTTGTAGAAGAACATCAGGAAGATGCCCGTGATCGTGAGCAGGATGAAGAGGAAGAAGGACAGGCCGCCGAGGCAAAGCGTGTAGCTGACCTTCACCGCATGCCGCTTCACCTTCACGGGGTGAAGGTGGTACAGCAGGCTGTTCATGATGACGTAGGACCGGTTCCTCGGGCTGTCGGTGTAGCCCTTGCGGAAGATCGAGCCGGGCCGGAAGATCGACGTCCACGCCTGCGAGCCCTGCACCTTGGCGAACGTCTCGCCCGCCCGCTCGCCGAGGCGAAGCCGGCCACCGCCGTTTCCGTTTCCGTTGCCGCGTCGTGCCACCCGCCGTCCCCGTCTCTAGAACCGCATGCCGTACGAGTAGCCGTGCTTGTTGTCGCGTTGGTGCCGGTCGCCGTCGCGCGGCGCGACACCGGCCTTGCCCATGATGATCACACCGGTCGGGCAACGGTCGACGCAGAGCCCGCAACGGGTGCACACGTCCTCGTCGACTACGAACACCACGTGCTCGTCGGGGTCGATGCCGGGCTCGATCGTGTTGAGCGCCTCGGTGATCGTGTCGGTGCCGAGCATGTGGATGCACTTCCACGGGCAGATGTCGACACAGCCCTCGCACATGATGCACTCGGACTGGTCGATGTGGAGGAACTGCTTCGGCTTCACCGACTTGCTGAGGTCGTCGGGCGCGATCTCCTGCAGGACGTACTCGCCGGGAAACGCGGGCATCGGCGGGTTGGCGTCGGTCTTGGCCACGTCAGACCCTCCTCACCAGAGGACGGCCGAAGTCGGAGGTCGCCACCTCGGTGCTCTTGACCTGTCCGCGCTTCTGCCACATCGCCCACAGCGCGATCTGCACCCCGAGCATCACGATGTAGATGCCGGCCGCGATCATGTCGCGCAGCGCCTGGTAGGTGATCAGGATGCGCCCGGTGCCGCCGAACGTCTTGGCCGCGTCGCCGAACTTGACGCCTTTGGACGAGACGGCGAGCAGCAGCTTGTCGGAGCGCCAGACCAGTCGGTTGTCGGCCCACCGCAGCCATTGGTCCGGCACGACGCCGTAGGCGAGCAGCATGAGGCCGAAGACGAAGGTCGCCGCGAGGAAGGCTTCGCCCCACGTGAAGGGCGTGCCTGGGGGCCGGCGCCGGCCGACCCGGATGCAGATCCCGATGCCGATCACGAGCATGGCAAGGGAGACGAAGAACGCCGCAGAGAGGTTCATAGAACGGCCCCGACAACAGGGCGGACGACCCAGCCTGCCCCGACGACGGAGGCACACCACTCACGCTTCAGCGCGTGTCTCTTCACAGCCGAGACTCCTGGGTCAGCCGACACTTAGGCGTGCCCTTCTCTCCTCGTGAAATCTCTCACATTCTACTGGACAACGAGGACCCACAGCACCGGGGGACACCCGGCGTTCTAGCACGGCCCCTCCGCCGGAGGCACATCGGCGCGGCGGGGCCGATTGTGTGGTGTTTGGCCACATCTCGGGCGCCCGCATAGATTTCCCCGGAGCGCCCCTGAGCCCCGCCGGAGGACGAGTTGACCGAAGTTCCCGAGTACCTGCTGCGCCGGTCACGCGAACGGCGCGAGGCCTTGGGCCTCGGCACGGGAGGCAGCGACGCCCCGCCCCCCTCGGGCGACGCCCCACCCCCGTCGAGCGAGCCGAGCCCTCCGGTCGTGGTCGCCGCGGCGGACACGGCGCCCGGGAGCGAGGACGGAGCGCCGGTCGGGGCGGAGGCGGAGCCGGCCGCGGCCCTGCCCACCTACGTCGCGCCCCGCGGCCCCCGGAGCGGCATCCCGGTCTGGATGTTCCCGGTGCTCTTCATCCTGCCGTTCTGGGCCATCGTCTACGTGGGGGCGCTGGCTCCGCCCCAGCGGGCCGTGAGCCTCACGCCCATCCAGCTCGGCGCCCGGACCTTCAGCGCGAACTGCGCCAGCTGCCACGGCGCCAACGGTGAAGGCGTGGGTGACTTCCCCAAGCTGGCCGGCCAGGTGCTCCTGACCTTCCCGAACGAGGCCGATCACGTGAAGTGGGTCCAGGAGGGGTCGCAGACCAAGCCCAAGGGCACGCCGTACGGCGACCCCGCGCGTCCTGGCGGCCAGCACGTCGTCCAGCTGGGGAAGATGCCTGCGTTTGCAAGCACCCTGTCGCCCGAAGAGCTCAACGCCGTCGTCCTGTACGAACGCGAGACGTTCAAGTAGTGCCGCTCCACGACGTCGTCGTGGTGGGGGCGGGGCCTTCGGGCGCGGCGTGCGCCCACTGGCTGGCCGACGCCGGCCACGACGTCGTCATGGTGGAGAAGAAGTGCTTCCCGCGTGAGAAGACGTGTGGCGACGGCCTCACGCCGCGAGCCGTCAAGCAGCTCGACGACATGGGCCTCGGCGCCCAGCTGGCCGATCACCACCGGTTCGTGGGCCTACGGTCGATCGCGTTCGGCCGCACCCTCGAGCTCGAGTGGCCGGACACGCCCGGCTTCCCGCGTCACGGCTACGTCGTCACGCGCCAGGACCTCGACGACATTGTGTCGCAGCGGGCGGTGAAGGCGGGCGCCGCCCTTTGGGACGGTCGCGAGGCGGTCGCGCCCGTCCTCGAGCGCGGCCTGGTGCGGGGCGCGACCGTCACCGACAAGGGCTCCGGCCACACGACTGAGGTGCGTGGCCGCTTCGTCGTGGTCGCCGACGGGGCGAACTCGCGCTTCGGTCGATCGCTCGGGACGCAGCGCGACCGCTCCTACCCGCAGGGGATGGCGATCCGCGGCTACTTCCGCTCGCCGCGTCACGACGAGCCCTGGATCGAGTCGCACCTCGACATCCACGACCGGGCGGGCAACGTGCTGCCGGGCTACGGCTGGATCTTCCCGGTGGGCGACGGCCGGGTGAACGTCGGCATCGGGCTCCTGTCGACCTTCAACCAGTGGAAGGAGGTCAACACCTCGAAGCTCATGGACGACTTCGTCGCGTGGGCGCCCGCCTCGTGGGACATCCGCCCGGAGACGTCGTGCGGGCCGCCGACCGGTGGCCGCCTGCCCATGGGCCTGTCGGTCGGCCCCCACGTGGGCCCGACATGGCTCGTCGTGGGCGACGCGGGGGGCGCCATCAACCCGTTCAACGGGGAGGGCATCGCCTACGCGTACGAGACCGGTCGCCTCGCGGCCGAGGTGCTGCACGCGGCGCTCGCCTCCGGCGACGGCCTCGCGCTCCGGTCCTACGACGTCCGCCTGAAGGAGACCTACGGCCTCTACTTCAAGGTGGCGCGCGCCTTCGTCCGCATCATCGGCCGCCCGGAGCTCATGCGCGCCCTGGTGGGCACGGGCATGCACTCGCGCACGCTGATGGAATGGGTGCTGCGCATCATGGCGAACCTCTTGCGGCCGGACGAGCTGGGCCCGGCCGAGGCGGCCTACCGGGCCGTCGCCGCGATCGCCAGGCTCGCGCCCGCCGCCTGACCCTGGACACGACCCGGTCCCGTAGTCTGGTGTCGTGCGGTGTCTGTGGTGCCACAAATCGTGGTCGAACGCGGAGCGGCGGTGCCCATCCTGCGGCGCCGAGCTCGATCCCGAGGACGCGCCCACGGCCGTCCCCGGGTTCCGGGCGGCCAACCAGGAGCCGTTCACCCGGACGTCGACGTTCGTGCTCCGCCGCCTCTCCGTGGGCGGCTCGATCGTCTACCAGGGCCACGAAGGGCGCATCGAGGCGAACGTCGTGCCCGAGCACGAGCCGGACGGCCGGGCTGTGCTTGCGGCCTCCGGGGCCGGCCGGGCCCGCCTGAGCTGCGTCGACCTCGACGGCGACCCGCTCTTCAGCCTGGAGACCTACGACGCGGCCGACCGGTCGTTCACCGCCAGGGCGCCCGACGGCGAGGCGCTGGCGACGTACCTCTCGCAGGGCACCCTCCTCGCGCCTGAGGTGCTCGTGCGCGACGGCACCAGCGCGCCGGTCGCCACGCTGCGGCCCAAGCCCGGTGGGCTCGAGACCTTCGAGCTGTTCGAGACCGGCGGGGGCAAGGTCGCGGTGTGCTGGCGCGAGGACCTGGTGCTCGGAGAACAGGTCGACGAGCGCTGGTGCGTCAGCCTGTACGTCGACCGCTGCGCGCTGCCCCGCCTGGCGCTGGTCGCGCTCCCGCTCGTGTGCCTGATCCTCTTCGGGCGCCCCGCCCGGGCCCTCCCGAGGGAGCACGGCGACGGCGACGAGGTGCGGCCCGGGCTCGCCGCGGTGCTCGACCTGTTCGGCTGAACCCAGCGCGCGCGCGAAGTCAGGCGATCGAACGCGCGGCCGCGGCGGCGTGGTCAGCGGTGTACTCGAGCTCTTCCTTGGTGTGGGCGAGGCTCGGGAAGAGTGCCTCGAACGGGCTCGGCGGCAGCGCCTGGCCGCGATCGAGCATCGCGTGGAAGAAGCGCGCGTAGAGCTTTCCGTCGGCGCGCTTCGCGGATTCGTAGTCTTCCGGCGGGTCCTCCGCGAAGAACAGCCCGAGCAGCGGCCCGACGCGGGGCACCTGCACCGAGAGCCCGGCTTCGGTGATCACGTCGGTCAGCCACGACGCCAGCTGCGCGGCGCGTCCCGCGAGCATCGTGTAGGACGCTTCGTCGAGCAGGTCGAGCACGGCGAGGCCCGCCGCGGTGGCGAGCGGGTTCCCGCTGAGCGTTCCGGCCTGGTACACGGGTCCGTCCGGCGCGAGCACCGCCATCACGTCGGCCCGGCCGCCGAACGCCGCGAGGGGCAGGCCGCCGCCGATCACCTTCCCGAAGCACGAGAGGTCGGGCGTGATGCCGTAGTGCGCCTGCGCGCCGCCCGGGCCGAGACGAAAGCCCGTGACGACCTCGTCGAAGATCAGCAGCGCGCCTGCCGCGTCGCACGCGGCACGAAGGCCCTCGAGGAACCCGGGGACGGGCGCGACCAGGCCCATGTTGGCCGCGACCGGCTCCACGATCACGCACGCGACCGCCGCGTCGAGGGCAGGGACGACGTTGTAGGGCGCCACGACCGTGTCGGCCACCGACGCCGCGGTGACACCCGCCGACCCGGGCAACCCCAGGGTCGCGACACCGCTGCCGGCGGCGGCGAGTAGGTGGTCGGCGTGGCCGTGGTAGCAACCTGCGAACTTCACGATGCGATCGCGCCCGGTGAAGCCACGCGCCACCCGGACAGCCGACATGGTGGCCTCCGTGCCGCTCGAGACCAGCCGCACACGTTCGCAGCTCGGCACGCGCGCGCGGATGGCCTCGGCCAGCAGCACCTCGCGTTCGGTCGGCGCGCCATACGACGTGCCGTCGGCGGCGGCGCGCTGCACGGCAGCGACCACCGCGGGATGCGCGTGACCGAGGATCGATGCGCCCCACGACTGCACGTAATCCGTGTAGCGGCGGCCCTCGACGTCCCACACATGACAGCCCTGGGCGCGGGACACGAAGTACGGCGTGCCCCCGACGTTGCCGAAGGCGCGCACGGGCGAGTTGACCCCGCCGGGGATGACACCGCAGGCGCGCTCGAACAGCTCTTCGTTGCGGCTGCTACCCAAGCCCACCCTCGGCCAGCTCGCGCGCGAAGTAGGTGAGGATGATGTCCGCGCCGGCCCGCTTCACCGCGGTCAGGTGCTCGAGTGCCACCGCGGGGCCGTCGAGCCACCCGCGCTCGGCCGCCGCCTTCACCATCGCGTACTCGCCCGAGACGTGGTACGCCGCCACCGGGAGATCGAAGCGCGCACGTACCGACGCGATGACGTCGAGGTACGCGAGAGCCGGCTTCACCATCACGATGTCCGCGCCTTCGGCCACGTCGAGCTCGACCTCGGCGAGCGCCTCACGCCGGTTGTGCCAGTCCTGTTGGTAGCCCTTGCGGTCACCGCCGCCCGTGATCGTCACGTCGACCGCGTCGCGGAACGGTCCGTAGAGCGCGGAGGCGTACTTCGCCGCGTAGGCCAGGATCGCGACCTCGTCGCAACCCGTGCCGTCGAGCGCGTCGCGAATGGCGCCGACCTGTCCGTCCATCATGCCGCTGGGGGCGACGATGTCTGCGCCTGCGTCGGCCTGCGCGAGCGCGATACGCGCATACAGCTCGAGGGTCTCGTCGTTGTCGACCACCGTCGCGCCCCCGGGGCCGGCGCGCACGATCCCGCAGTGCCCGTGGTCGGTGTACTCGTCGAGGCAGAGGTCGGCAATGAGGACGAGCGACTCGCCCACCTCGTCGCGCAGGTCACGCAGCGCCACCTGCACGATGCCGTCCGGGTCGTATGCCCCGCTCCCTGTCGCGTCCTTGTGCTCCGGGATGCCGAAGAGGATCACCGCGGGCAGCCCCAGGTCGGCGAGCTCGCGCGCCTCCTTCCGCAGCGACTCGCGCGTGTGCTGCACGACCCCCGGCATCGACGCGATGGGCTCGGGTGCGTCGATGCCCTCGCGCACGAACAGCGGGGCGACGACGTCGTCGACGCTGACGGCCGCCTCCGCGACGAGACGCCGCAGCGCGGGCGTGCGCCGGAGGCGACGGAGACGACGGGCCGGGAAGCTCACCCTCCTCATGCTACGGGTCCGGCAGCTGTTGCCCAAGGTGAGCCACGAGGGCATCGACGAGGCCGTCGACGGTGTGCTCGACCGCCTCGATGTCGACGTGCAAGCCCCGGCGGCGTGCAGTGTCGGCGGTGACCGGCCCGATGCACGCGACCACGCCCGGCACCGCGTCGAACCCCACCGCCTCGAGGTAGTTGGTGACGGTCGACGACGAGGTGAACGTGACGACGTCGGCGGAACGCGCCGTCTCGCGCATCGCGTCGCTCACCGGAGGGCGCTCGGTGCGGTAGGCCTCGACCACCTCGACCGTCCACCCCTTGGCCCGGAGCCCGTCGGGCAGCAGGTCGCGCGCGACCGCGGCGCGCGGGAGGAGCACGCGTCCGGTGCCGGGAGGAAACGCCTCGACCATCGACTCGGCGACGAAGCGCGCCGGCAACAGGTCGGCGACGACGCCCCACTGCCGGAGCGCAGCGTCGGTGCCCGGCCCGATCGCCGCGACCCGTGCCGTGCCGAACGCCCGCGCGTCCCGCAGCTCTCGACAGAGCCGCTCGGCTCCGTTCGCCGACGTGAACACGACCCAGTCGTACTCGTGCACCCGGGCGGCGGTGGCGCGCAGGGCGGCGCCGTCGTCCGACGGGTCGACGACGCGGATCACGGGCAGCTCGAGCGTGTCGGCGCCGGCCATGCGGAGGCGCGCCGTCAGCGCAGACGCCTGGTCACGCGCGCGCGTCACGACGACGCGCCGGCCGAACAGCGGGCGGGCCTCGAACCAACGCAGGTCGAGCCCGGCCACCGCGCCGATCACGATGGTCGAGGGTGGTTCGAGCGCGGCCGCACCCAACCCCCGCAGGGTGGTGCGCACGGTGCGCTGCTCGGGCCGCGTCCCCCAGCGCACGGCCGCGACCGGAGTGTCCGCCGCCAGCCCGCCTTCCATCAGGCGCGCCGCGATCGCACCGCGCGTGGCCACACCCATGAGGACGACGATCGTGCCGCCGACGCGCGCGACCGCGTCCCAGTCGGTGTCCTTGGCCGCCCACGGGTCCTCGTGCCCGGTGACCACGGTGAACGACGTGGACAGGCCGCGGTGGGTCACCGGTACGCCCGCGAACGCCGGTACTGCGACCGCCGACGTGATGCCCGGAACCACCTCGAACGGGACACCGGCCGCCAGCAGCGCGGCCGCCTCTTCACCGCCACGCGCGAACACGAACGGGTCGCCGCCCTTGAGCCGCACCACCTCCTCGCCGGCGCGCCCGCGTTCGACGAGCAGCGCGTTGATCTCGTGCTGCGGCATGGTCGCCTTGCCCCGCGCCTTGCCCACGCTGATGCGCTCGGCCCTCTCGGGCGCGAGGTCCAACAACGAGCTCACCGACAGCCGGTCGTAGACGACGATGTCGGCGCGCGACAGCACCTCGGCGCCGCGCACGGTGACCAGACCCGGATCGCCCGGCCCCGCACCGACCAGGTAGACGGTCACGGGCCCGGAGCTTCGAGCGCGAGGTCGGACAACAGAGCCGCGCCACCCGCGCCGTCGAGCAGCTCGCGCGCGACACGCGATCCCAGCTCGGACGGGTCGTCGCCGCGGCCCCGGGTACGCAGGAGCACCCGGCCGTCGAGCGTGCCGAGCATGGCGGTCAACGTGATCGTCCCGTCGTCGGCAACGGTCGCGTGCGCACCGACGGGGAGGTCGCAACCGCTCCCGATCTCGCGCAGCCAGGCGCGCTCGGCGTCGACCGCGACCCGCGAGGCCCGATGCTCGATCGGATCGAGCAGCTCGCGCGTGCGCGTGTCGTCGACCCGGCACTCCACCGCCAGGGCGCCCTGCCCCACCTGAGGGACGACCACGCTGGGGTCGAGCAGCTCGGCGATGACCTCGGAGCGGCCCAACCGTTGGAGCGCGACCGCAGCCACGACCGCGGCGTCGAACTCGGCGGCCTTGCGCAGGCGGGTCTCGATGTTCCCCCGCAGGCCCGCGAACGTGAGGTCCGGACGGTGGTGCGCGAGCTGGGCCCGTCGGCGCACCGAGCCGGTGGCGACCCGTCCACCGACCGGCAGGCCCTCGAGCGTGGCACCCACGAGAGCGTCCCGCGGATCTCCGCGCCCGGGCACGGCGGCGATCACCAGCCCGTCGGTGGGGGACGACGGCAGATCCTTCGCGGAGTGCACCGCGATGTCGGCCCGACCGTCGAGGACCGCGGCCTGCACCTCCGTGACGAAGACGCCCTGTCCACCCATGGCCCAGATCGCGACGTCGACATTGCGGTCGCCGGTGGTCTCGACGACGACCGCCTCGACGTCGACGCCGAGCTCGGTCGCCACCAGCTCGGTCTGGAGACGGGCGAGTGGGCTGCCGCGCGTCGCGGCTCGGAGCATCGTCAGAGATCGAACAGCTCGGTCAGCGCGTCCGCGAGCCGCTCGCCGCGAGCCGAGCCGGCTGCGTCCTTCAGTCGCACGGTCGGGTCGTGCAACAGCTTGGCGAGGATGCCGCGCGTGAGGGCCTCGATCGCCTCGCGCTGGCTGGGGTCGAGGTCGTGGAGCTTCGAGCGGTAGTGCTCGAGCTCGGCGAGACGCAGCGCCTCCGCCCTCTCGCGCAGCGCGATGACGGTCGGCACCGCGCGGCGGGCGGTGACGTGCTCGGCGTGGCGCGCCACCTCCTCGGCAACGATGGCCCGGACCTGCGGGATCTCGCGTCGACGTTCGCCGAGGCCGGCCTCCGCGAACGTGCGCAGGTCGTTGAGGTCGAGCAGGGTCACCCCGGGCAGCTCACCTGCCGACGGGTCGATGTCGCGGGGCATCGCAACGTCGACGATCAGCAGGGGGCGACCCGAGCGGGCCACCATCACCGGAGCGAGGTCGGCCTGCTCGACGACGACGGCCGGCGCGCCCGTCGAGGTGAGCAGCACGTCGACCTCCAGGAGGGCATCGGCCAGGCCCCCGAGCTCCACCGCTCGCCCGCCGACGCGCGACGCCAACGCGAGCGCCCTGTCCCACGTGCGGTTGGCCACGAGGACGTCGGCGGCTCCCGCCCCCGACAGGGCGACGGCCATGCTCTCGCCCATCTCGCCGGCGCCGAGGACGAGCACCCGGGCCCCGGACAGCGAACCGAGGCGCGCATTGGCCATCGCCACCGCGGCCTGGGCGACCGACGTGGTGCCGCGCGCGATCGCGGTCTCCGAGCGGGCCCGCTTGCCGGTGACGAGCGCGTGCCGGAACAGCGCGTCGAGCCGCGCGCCGGTCGCGCCCTCGGCGCGCGCCTGCTCCCACGCGTCACGCACCTGGCCGAGCACCTCGCTCTCACCCAGCACCACCGAGTCGAGGCCGGCCGCGACCGCGAACAGGTGCGCCGCCGCCGCGTCGTCGAAATACGTGTAGAGGCGGTCGCTGAACTCCTCGGGCGGCGCGAACGCCAGCTCCGAGAGGAAGTGGCGGATGTCCTGCACCGCGCCGTGGAAGCGCTCGGCCACCACGTACACCTCGGTGCGATGGCACGTGGAGAGCACGACGACCTCGGCGACGTGCTCGCGCCCGCGCAGATCATGGAGCGCCTTGGGTAGGCGTCCCTCGGGCACAGCCATGCGCTCGAGCAGGTCGAGCGACACGGTGCGGTGGTTCAGTCCGACGACGACGACAGACACGCCTGCAGGCGCTCCCTTGCCTTGACCAACTGACCCTCGCGGATCATGTCCAGCATCCCCGAGTCGAGGGCACTCCGCCAGTCGGCCGCCGCCGGGGACCGGCCTGCCGCTCGCAGAGCATCGCGCTCGGTCGCCAGCAGCTCGAGGAGCGTCTCGTACTCGGGCCCGAGCTCGGCTTCGAGGCGGGCCCGCAACCACGACGACAGCGCGGGGCTGCGCCCGCTCGTCGACACCGTGACCAGCAACGCGCCCCGGCGCAGGACAGACGGAAGCGTGAACGAGCAGTTCTCGGGGTCGTCGGCGCCGTTGACCCACACGCCGGCGCGCTCGCCGTCGGTGAACACGGCCCGGTTGACCTCGGGCGAATCGGTGGCGGCGATGACGAGCCGGTACGAGCCCGCCTCGCCGCGACGATAGGGCCGCACCTCGAACGAGGCGGGCGGCGCGAGGGCCCGGACGTCATCGCCGACCCCGGGCGCGACCACGTGCACGCGGGCGCCGCACGCCAGCAGGCCCTCGACCTTGCGGGCGGCCACCGTCCCCCCGCCGACCACGAGGCACGGTCGGTCCTCGACGATCAGGTTCACCGGGTACTGCGGCCGGGTGATGCCACTCATGAGTCGGACATCGACGGGCGGACGACACGCCTGAACGCCCGGGCGGCCGGGCTCCGCCGCGCGTTCACACGACGCCCGCGGCCTCTGCAGGATCGGGCAACGTGGGCAGCCCGGCGCGGCGCTGTTGGTAGAACGAGAGGATCTGCAGCTCGATCGAGAGGTCGACCTTGCGGAGCGAGACACCTCTCGGCACCGAGATCACCGACGGGGCGAAGTTGAGGATGGACGTGACGCCGGCGGCGACGAGGCGGTCGGCGACATCCTGCGCTGCGCTCGCAGGAGTCGCCACGATGCCGATGGCCACTCCCTCCGCGGCCGCGATCGCGGGCAGGTCGTCGAGGTGCCGCACGGCGATGCCACCCACCTGCTCGCCCACCTTCCCCTTGTCCGCGTCGACCAGCGCGACCACCCGGAAGCCGCGTGCGGAGAAGCCCTTGTAGTTGGCGAGCGCGTGGCCGAGGTTGCCGATGCCGACGATCACGACCGGCCAGTCCTGGGTGAGGCCGAGCTCGCGGCTGATCTGGAACAGCAGGTACTCCACGTCGTAGCCGACGCCACGCGTGCCGTAGGACCCGAGGTAGGAGAGGTCCTTGCGGACCTTCGCCGCGTTGACGCCGGCCATCTCGGCCAGCCGCTCGGACGAGATCGTCACCGTGTTGGTCTCGGCCACCTCGACCAGGCTGCGCAGGTAGACGGGCAGCCGGGCCACGGTCGCTTCGGGGATGCGCCGGGAGCGGCGCGAGACGATTCCGTCGCCACTCGCGTCGACCGCACTTCCGGCCCCGCTCGGCTCGGTCGTTGGCCGGTCCGGCACGGGTTGGATCCTAAGCGCCTCGTGCGTCGCTTCACAAAGCCACGAGCGCGGTCCTGCTTGTGGCCTCCGGGGCCGGCCGGTCCCGCCGCCTCCCCCGAGATCGGCTCCGACCTCTACGCTTCGATCGTGACGATGCAGTCCGCGCTCGCGGCGGGCGCCGCTCTGGTTGCCCTGGGCTTCGCCATGGCCACGTTCGAGCGCTGGCTGGCCGGGCGCAGGCGCCACGAGCTGGCGTGGAGCGTCTCGCTCCTGTTGTTCAGCCTCGGCGCGGGCTGTCTCCTCGCGGGCGCGGCCAACGGCTGGAACGAGTGGTCGTTCCGGCTGTTCTTTCTCTTCGGCGCCATCCTCAACGTTCCCTTCCTCGCCCTCGGCACGGTGTACCTGCTCGGCGGTCAGCGGCGGGGCGACGTCTGCGCGGTCGGGGTGAGCCTGGCCGGGGCGTTCGCGGCCGGCGTGCTGGTGGTGGCGCCGCTGCGCGCGCCCGTGCCGGTCCACCAGCTCCCCCAGGGCCAGGACGTGTTCGGCGTGCTGCCACGCGTGCTCGCTGCCGTCGCGTCGGGGGGCGGGGCGATGGTGGTCATCGGCGGCGCGGCCTGGAGCGCGTGGCGGTTCCGGAGGGGGCCGATGCTCGTCGCCAACCTGTTGATCGCGGCCGGCACGCTCGTGCTCAGCGCGGGCGGGCTACTCAACTCCGTGCTCGATGAGATGGAGGCCTTCGCCGTCACGCTCGTGGCCGGGATCACCGTCCTCTTCCTCGGCTTCCTCGTCGCCACGGGACGGCGCCCACCGCCCGAGCCGTACCGACCGACGACACCTGCTACTGCCGTGCGCCCGTCCGCAACGCCCGCCGCAGCACCTTCCCGACGAGTCCCTGAGGCAGCGACTCGACGAACGTGACCTTGGTCGGGCACTTGTAACGCGCCAGACGCTCGGCCGTGAACTCGATCACCTCGTCCTCCTCGAGGTGGCGGCCGGGCTCGGCGACCACGAACGCGGTCACGGTCTCACCCGAGTGCGGGTGTTCGACGCCGACGACGGCCGCGGCGGCGATGCCGGGATGCTCGAGCAGCGCCTCCTCCACCTCGGTGGGGAAGACGTTGAAGCCCGAGACGATGATGAGGTCTTTGGCTCGGTCGACGATGAAGAGGTAGCCGTCGTCGTCGACCACGGCGATGTCGCCCGTGCGCAACCAGCCGTCAGACGTGAGCGCCGCCGCAGTTGCCTCTTCGTCGTGCCAGTAGCCGGGGAAGACGTTGGGGCCCCGCACCCAGATCTCCCCGGAGTCGCCCTCGAGCGCGTCCTCGCCCTCGAAGTCGACCAGCCGGACCTCGACGCCGGCCAGCGGCACGCCGATCGAGCCCTTGCGCGGCTCGCCGCCCACGAGTGACGTGGTCACGATCGGGGCTGCCTCGGTGAGGCCGTAGCCCTCCCACACCGGAATGCCGAACCGGGCCTCGAAGGCTTCCGAGACGGAGACGGGCAGCGGCGCGCCCCCGGAGACCGCCATGCGCACGGTGCGGAACGCGTCGGCATCGATGCCCCGAGCCGTGCTCCAGGCCTCGAACATCGGAGGCGCGCCCGCGACGACGGTGACGCCATGGGCGCGGATGGTCTCGACGCAGCTGAGGGGATCGAACCGCTCGACGAGCGCGACCGCGCCTCCGCCGTGCAGCGCAAGGCCGAGCACGACGTTGAGCCCGAAGATGTGGAACAGCGGGAGGACGCCGAGCACGACGTCGTCGGGTCGGTCGGCGAGCCCGGGGTGACGCATGACCTGGTCGAGGTTTGCGAGCAGGTTCCCGTGCGTCAGGACGGCGGCCTTGGGCGTGCCGGCCGTCCCCGCGGTGAAGAGCAGGGCGGCGATGTCGTCGGGCGCGCGATCGACGGCGTCCGGTGACGCGCCTTCGCCCGGCACGTCGAAGTAGTCCTGCAGGGTCAGGGCGCCGTCGATGCGGGTGCCCTCGGGCGCGAGCACGTGCTCGAGCCCGGCCGCGGCCCGGTCGACGCCGGCGAACGCCTCGCGGCCACTCGGCCCCACCACCGCGACCCGCGCGCCCGTGGCCGCGAGCTGCCGCTGGATCTCGGCCGTCGTGCTCGCGGGGTTGAGGGGCACGACCGCGGCACCCGCCCCCAGCGCCGCCAGGTACGACACCACGTAGAACCAGTTGTTGGGGGCCAGGAGCGCCACCCGGTCGTCGGGCTCCACCCCCAGGCGGACGAGCCCGGCCCGCAGCTCGCCCGTCTGGCGGCGGAGCTCGCCGTAGGTGGTCGTGTGGCTCCGGTCGAAGAGGGCGACGGCGTCGTCGGGGTGCGGGTCGATGATCGTGGCCAGGTTCACGCCACGAGTGCAGCACACTCCCGGCACCGGACGCCCCTCCGACCACGTTCTGCGATTTCTAAGGCCGTCGGGACCTCCTGCCGATACGGAGAGTGACCGAAGAAGACCGGGGCGTGGTCGCCGGGCCAGGGGTCCCCCCCGGGCCGGGCGTGGCAAAGGGGCTGTCGAGAGATGTCGAAGCGCGTACGGGCGATGACGACGCTCGTCGCCACCGGGTTGGCGATGGTGATGGCGGTGCCGACGGCGCGCGCCGACACCGGCTCCGACGAGGCCCGCTTCCTGTCGCTCACGAACTCCCTGCGCTCCTCGAAGGGCCTCGCGCCGCTCGCCGTCGACGGCACCCTGGTCTCGGTGGCCCGCTCGTGGTCGGCGAAGATGGCGGCGGCAGGGACCATCTCGCACAACCCGTCGCTCTCCAGCCAGTTGCCGAGCGGCTGGAGAAAGGCGGGCGAGAACGTCGGCAAGGGGGGCAGCGTCGACGCCCTGCAGCAGGCGTTCCAGAACAGCCCGGCCCACTACCAAAACCTGGTCGACCCCGCCTTCAACTACGTGGGCGTCGGCGTGGTCTACGGAGCGGGCGGCATGATTTACGTGACCGTCGACTTCATGCAACGCGGGACCGCGTCGGCACCGCGGCCGGCGCCCGCACCGAGGCCGTCGAACCGGCGGGCGCCCCTCCCGCGCGCCGCGCCGGCGCCGCTCGCCGCGCCCGCGCCTGCACCCGTCGCGGCCCCGGACCCACCGCCGCCACCCCCGCCCGAGCCGTCCGCTCACCTGCTCTTCCTGTTGGACCGGCTGCGCGCGCTCGACCGCAAGCCCTAGCCGGGCCGCGCGCGGTCTACGTCGAGCTGCTGGTGTAGTAGCCCACGGCGTCGAGGATCACGTGGGTGGTACCGGAGTAGTTGTACACCCGCACGTTCCCGTTGGCGCCGACCTTCACCATCGCCAGGTTGGGAACGGTCTGGCCGGCCACGAAGTTGAGGTTCGACACGAACGGTTTCGTCGTCAGGTCGGGATAGAGCGTGAGGTAGCCGACGGCGCTGGGCTGGTCGACGGTGACGTTGAGCACGACACCGGACACCTCGCTCACCGGGGGCACGCCGCCGACACCGGTCACGGCCACCGCGATCGAAGTGTTGTTGCCGATCGGCTGGGTGCCCGGATTGAAGCTCGAATCGCGGCTGTCGAAGATGCGTGTCGGCGGGAGCGCGTGGAACCGCTTGCCCGTCGCCGGACCCGCTCCCGCCACACCGAACCACCCCACCACGTCGAGGATCACGTGCGTGTGGCCGAGGTGGTTGTACACCGTCACCTTCCCGTCGGCACCCACCTCGACGACCGCGAGGTTGGGCACGGTCTGGCCGGCGGTGAAGTTGAGGTTCGACGTGGACCCTCTCGTCGCGTCGCTGGCATAGAGCGTCAGGAAGCCGCTGGCGCTGGGCTGGTCGGCGGTGACGTTGAGCACGACGGCCGAGACCTGGCCCACGGGCGGGACAGGACCCTGGCCGGCGACCGGCACGTTGATCGTGCCGAACTGAGGCACCGGCTGCATCGTCGGGTTGAAGGCCGGGTCGCGCGTGTCGTAGATGCGCGCCGGCTGCACCGGATTGAAGCGGGCGCCCGGGACGGCGGTGGACCCGTCGGAGAACCAGCCCACGACGTCGGCGATCACATGGGTGAAGCCGAAGTGGTTGTACACGTTGACCTTGCCGTCGATCCCGAGCTTCACCACCGTGAGGTTCGCCACCGTCTTGCCCGCGGTGAAGTTGAGGTTCGAGACGGTGCCCTTGGTGAGACCCGTCGGTGAGAGCGTGACGTAACCGCTCGCCGTCGGCTCGGTGACCGTGACGTTCATCACCACGGCGAGGATGCCCTTCGCCGGCACGGTGCCCTCGCCGGCCACCTGCACCTGGAACGCGCTGTCGTTGCCGACCGGTGTGCGGAAGTGACCGAAGCTCGCGTCGCGCGTGTCGAGGATGCGTACGGGGTCCATCGGAACATAGGTGCCCTGGCGCGGCGCGGTGGTGAGCGCAGCGTTGACCGCGGCTCCCGCGTCGAGGATGCCCGCGCCGTAGGTCGTGTCGTAGCCAGCAGTTCCGAGGTCGTGGGCGGTGCGTTCGAGGATCTCGCCCGCCTCCGACGGCGACAGCAACGGGTTCTCCGCCAGCACGAGCGCCGCCGCGGCCGCGACCGTGGGTGAGGAGAAGCTGGTGCCCGCATTTGTCGTCGTGCCGCCCCCGGTCGCGAGGACGGGGATGTTGTTGCCGGCCGTGTCACCCGTGCCGCCGGGGGCGACCAGGTCGACGAAGTCGCCGGTCTCCGAGTAGGGCGCGTGCACGCCGTCGCGGCCGGTGGCGCCGATGCCGAGGACACCGGTCTCCGCGGCCGGGTAGAACACCGGGTTGCCACTGGAGAAGGAGTTGCCCGCCGCCGCCACCACCAACGCGCCGCTCGTCTGGACGCGCTCGATCGCGTCGGCGAACGGCGCGGAGTTGCAATCGCCGCCGAGGCTCAGGTTGACGACGTCGGCGCCGTGGGCGATGGCCCGGTCGAGCCCGAGGATGATGTCGGAGTCGAAGAACAGCCCGTTCCCGACCTTGATCGGCATCACCTGGGTGTCCCAGCCCAGCGACGCCAGACCGCTTGCGTTGTTGGTGACCCCGGCGATCAGACCCGAGACCGCGGTCCCGTGCCCCTGTGAGTCGGTCACGTCGGTGGTGCCGCTGACTACGTTCCACGGGTCGACCAGCTTGCCGGTCAGCTCCGGGTGCGCCGTGTCGGCACCCGTGTCGAGCACCGCCACCTTGATCGAGGACGAGCCGTGCGTGCCCGTCCAGGCGGCTTCCGCGTTCACACCGTTCGACCCCGCGAACGTGCCGAAGTTCCATTGAAACGCGAAGCCCGGGTCGTTCGGCGTGTCGGCCGGCGCGCGCACATAGTCGGGCGCGATCGTCGCCCGCTGCCCGACCGTGGCCAGCGCGCGGGCGGCCTTGCCGCGATCACCGCCGAACGTCAAGATCGAGCCGCCGCGCGCCTTCACGTCGCGGAGGCCCGCTCTGCGCAGCGCGGCGCCGGCCTTGCCCGCGTCGACGTCCGCGACGTAGTAGCGGGACGTGCCGTCGCTCGACGACGCCGTCGGGCACGGCCCGTCGACCATCCAGCCCCCACTATCGGGGAAGTCGTCGGGCGCGAGGGACGGCGAATCGCTGATCTCCCCGTACCACGTGAGCGACGAGGGGTCACTCAGTGCTGCGTTCGAGAAGACCATGTCGACGCGGGTGGAGTTGGGCCGGCTGATGACTGCGCTGGCCACCGGCACGAACTGGCAGCTCGGCGTCAGGGCGCCCACGACCGCCACTAGGTGGCCGCCGTCCCAGAACCCGAAGACATCGCGGTCGAGCCCGAAGCAGTTATTGGAGAGGTCGCCGTCGACGTCGGCGAAGTAATCGAACGTGTAGAGCGCGCTGTCGGCCCACGGGGCCGCCGTGGTGACCGAGAACGTCCAGTTCGGCGCACCGCAGTCGAAGGCGAGCTGGTAGGACACGGCGTCGAGCTGGCCGCCGGGCACGTCGCCCGCGGGGTCGCTGATCGGGCTCGCGCCCACGCACACTGCGGACGGGCTGCGGCTGGGCCCGGATTGTGGGCCGGGAAGGGAGCGGGCATACCTCCGCGCCGCGGCCTTGGCCGTCTCGTGGTCGATGTGCACGCTCTGCCGCCGTGCGGCCGGGCTCGTCGGGGTGGTCGGGCCGCCCGACGCAGCCGCGGCCGGCCGGCCGGCGAGCACGCCACCTTGGAGGGCCCCCACCAGGAGCGCGCCGGCCAGGGCGGCATTGCGGACTCTGCTCATGGGCACCTCGATCCGGGGAAGTCCACAAATGTACCGACATGGGATGAGTGGAGGAAGAAAGTCCATTCGCCCCCTTCGAGCGGGGCCTCGGTCGCGACGGGGCACACTGGTGGGGATGGCGCACGCGGCGATCGAGACCAGCGGGCTGACGCGCTCGTTCGCGAGCCGGCCGGCCGTCGACCAGCTGACGTTCGAGGTCGCCCCGGGTGAGGTCGTGGCGCTGCTCGGTCCCAACGGCGCGGGCAAGACGACCACCGTGCGATTGCTCAACGGCGTCCTGCGGCCCGACGCCGGCACGAGCCGCGTGCTCGGCCTCGATCCCGTCGCCGACGGCGACGCGGTGCGACGACGTACCGGTGTGCTGACCGAGACGGCGGGCCTCGACGACCGCCTCACGCTCCTCGAGAACGTCGTGATCCCCGCCCGAATCCGCGGGATGTCGCGCGTCGACGCCGAGCGGCAAGCGCGGCTCATGCTGGAACGCTTCGACATGGCCGGCCGCGCCGGCGAGAAGGCGCAGGGTCTCTCGACCGGGCAACGCAAGCGCGTGGCGTTGGCGCGCGCCCTCTTGCACGAGCCCGATGTGCTGTTCCTCGACGAGCCCACCTCCGGGCTCGACCCCGAGGCGACGCGCGACGTCGTGAGCCTGATCGCGACGCTCGCCCGCGAGCAGGGCCGCACGGTGCTCCTCTGCACCCACTTCCTCGCCGAGGCCGGCCGGCTGTGCCAGCGCATGGCCGTGCTGCAGCGGGGGCGGCTTCAGGCGTACGGACGGCCCGAGGATCTCGCGGCCCAGCTGTGGTCCGGGCTCAACGTCGACCTCGACCTCGGCGGCCCCGCGGACGACCGCACCCTCGCCATCCTGCGCGGCGCGCGCGGTGTCATCCGCGCGGACACGTCGCCCGCGGGCGCGGCGGTCTGCGTCGAGGGTCGTGCCGCACTACCGAGCCTGGTCGCCAGCCTCGTGAGCCGCGAGGTGCCCGTCTACGGCGCGGTGCCGCGCCCGCCGACGGTCGAGGAGATCTACTTCGCGCTGCAGGACGGAGAGAGGTCGTGAGGCGGCGGTGGCCGGCGATGCAGGCCGTCGTCGTCAAGGACCTGACCGCGATACGCAGGTCGAAGGGCGTCCTCATCCCCATGATCTTGGTGCCGGGCCTGCTCCTCGTGCTCCTCCCGTTCCTCATCGGGCTGGCGGCGCGCAGCCACGCTGCGCCCAACGTCGACGGGATCCTCCGCTCGGTGCCCAAGGGCGTGGCGCGGCCGATTCTCGACCTCCCCGAGTCTCAGCGCCTCGTCGTGCTCGTGAACGGCTATCTGCTCGCGCCGCTGTTCCTGATCGTGCCGTTGATGGTGGCGAGCGTCCTCGCCGCGGACGCCTTCGCGGGCGAGAAGGAGCGCAGCACGCTCGAGAGCCTCCTCCACCTGCCGATCCCCGAGCGCGACCTCTTCTACGCGAAGGTGCTCGGGGCCTTCCTGCCCGCGGTGCTCGTGTCGTGGGTCGGGTTCGTGCTCTTCGCCGTCGTCGTCAACACGACCGCGTGGCCGGTGATGCATCGCATCTTCATCCCCACCCGGCTGTGGCTCGTGATGATCCTATGGGTCGCCCCCGCGGTCGCCGCGCTCGGCCTCGGTGTGATGGTGCGCGTCTCCGCCCGGGCCAAGAGCACCCAGGAGGCGAACCAGCTCGGTGGTGCGGTGATCCTTCCCCTGATCTTCCTCGCCGTCGGCCAGAGCACGGGCCTGCTGCTCGTCACCCTGCCCCTTGCCATCGGCGCAGGCGCGCTGGTGTGGCTCGTCGCGCTCGTGCTGGCCACCGGTGGCGCTCGTCGCTTCACCCGTGACCGCATGGCTGCGGCCATCTGACCCGGCCGGTACCCTCGCCGAATGCCGCCTCCGATCCGTGTGATGGTCGTCGACGACACGCGCCGGGTGCGCAACATGCTGACGTCGATGCTCGCCCTCGACGGCTTCGAGGTGGCGGGATCGTCGGGCAGCGGGCAGGAGGCGATCGCGATGATCGAGACGGTCGATCCCGACGTGGTGGTCATCGACTACAAGATGCCGGGAATGGACGGGCTCGAGACCGCCCGCCGGGTGCGCGAGTCGCGTCCCGCACAGATCATGATCATGTACTCCGCGTTCATCGACCCTCAGCTGCAGGACGCGGCAGAAGCGGCCGGCATCGCGGTGTGCCTCGCCAAGCTCGAAGGCCTGGCTTCGCTCGAGCACGAGATCAGCCGCCTCTGCACGATGCTTCTTTGAGGCAGTGCTGCTCGAGGCAGTGCTGCTTCGAGGCAGCTCCTCGGGTGTTGGGCCGGTCAGCGGCCGGCCACGACGAACTGCACGATGGCCGCCACGAAGATGCCCAGCAGCAGCAACCCCAACGTGATCGTCGTCCCTGGTCTCATGTGACCATCCTCATCTCGCGGCTTCAAGTGTGACGGCGTCGCCCGGGTGCAGTCGCAGCTCGTCGGCGGCCGATCGCCGATCGAGTGCGAGCGCGAGCAGACCGTACGAGTCGACCACGAGCCCGACCTGACCCGCGTCGAGCTCGGCGAACGCCGCGGCGCGCACGGCCGTGCGCACCTGCTCGCCAGCGTGCAACGTGACGACGTCGCCCATCGCCGCGACCTCGTCGGGGTCGACGTTCAGCTGCGCGTTGCCGAAGCGGTCGACCCAGAGCACCTCACCCACGACGGTGGCGTCCTCGTGTCGCGTGAGCGGGAGGAGGCCCGGCTGCAAGGTGTTGGGGTCGATGAGCTCACCGAGGGCAGTGATGTCGACTCCGTTGCAGAGGTGGGCCGCCGCGGGGGCGAACACGTCGCGGCCCGCAAAGGTGGGACCGGGGGACGGCAGGTGGTAGTCGTCGTTGGTGAGCGATACCGCCCGACCCGCGCCACCCGCCATGCCGACGGCCGGTGCCAGGAGCCCGTTGTCGGGACCGACGAACACCGACGCCGGATCGTGGCCGGCCTCGACCGCAACCGCGCGGCGGGCGGTGCCCACACCCGGGTCGACGACGGCGAGCACCACGCCCGACGGCAGGTACTGGACGCTGCGGGCGAGCGCGAGGCCACCGGCGCGCGTGTCGTGGGGCGGGATGTCGTGGGTGATGTCGATCACGACGGCGTGGGGGGCGATGGTGCGGATGACCGCCTTGACCACACCGACGAACTCGTCGGCCAGGCCGTAATCGGAGAGGAAGGAGACAGTGTCGAGCCGCGGCATCGCGCGGCGACGCTACCCGTCGATCCCGCGAGTTGGGTCAGCCCGCCTGCGTGTAGCGACTGGCGAGGTAGCGGTCGACGTCGTCCTCGCGTACCCGGAAGGACTTCCCGACGCGCACCGCGGCGAGGTCACCGGCCTTGATCAACCGGTACACCGTCATGCTCGACACCCGCAGGAGCTCGGCCACCTCGGCCACCGTCATGAAACGAGCCCGTGCGTCTGATTGGGACAGTGGAATCACCCCTCTCCGCCTGTGAGGACTGTACGCCACTGTGGCGAATGTGAAAAGTGGAGTCAGTCCGCCCCGAGCTGGCGTGACCGCTCGGTCGCGGCCTGGACCGCCTCGATGAACGCACTGCGCACGCCGCGCGCCTCGAGCGTGCGCAGGCCGGCTGCGGTGGTGCCGCCGGGCGAGGTGACGGCCGCCCGCAGGGCCTCGGGACCGTCGTTCGACTCGGCCAGCAACCGCGCCGCGCCGAGGAGCGTCTGGGTCGTGAGGGCCTCGCTCACGGGACGCGGCAGCCCCGCGAGCACGCCCGCCTCGATGAGCGCCTCGGCCACGAGGAACACGTATGCAGGCCCGGAGCCCGACAGGCCGGTGACCGCATCGAGCAGCGGCTCCGCGACCCGGTGCACCGTGCCGACCGACGACAGGACCATCTCGGCCCAGGCGAGGTCGTCGTCGGTGACGGATGCGCCGCCCGCGATGGCCGCCGCGCCCGCGCCCACCAGGGCAGGCGTGTTGGGCATCGCCCGCACGACGGGGACGCCGCCGCCCAACCATCCCTCGAGCCGCGCGAGGGGCACGCCGGCGGCGATGGACAGCACCCGCGCCGCACCGGCTGCGCCGATGGACCTGCATGCGCCCTCGACGTCACCCGGCTTGACCGCGACCACCGCGCCGTCGGCCCGGATGCCGTCGGCGCGCACCTGCACGCCGCGGTGCGCCTTTTCCAGCTCGTCACGGCGCGCCGCGACGACCTCGACCACGCACAGCTCGTCGGGCCCGGCCCACCGCGCCGCGAGCAACCCGGTCACGAGCGCTTCGCCCATCCTGCCGCCGCCGTAGACGGCCAGCCGCACGCTCATGCCCGAAGGTTAGGGCAGGTACCTCAAGGGGTTCTGCGGCGTGCCGTCGATGCGCGTCTCGAAGTGGAGGTGCGGACCGGTCGAGTGGCCGGTGGTGCCCACGTAGCCGATCACCTGTCCCTGGCTCACCGCGCCACCCGAGACGGCGATACGGCTCTGGTGGGCGTAGAGCGTGCTGAGACCACCGGAGTGCGTGATCACCACGACGTTGCCGTAGCCGCTCATCGTGCCGGCGAACGTGACCGTTCCCGCCTTGGCCGCGTGGATGGGCGTGCCGGTGCCGGCGCCGATGTCGATGCCCTGGTGCATGCGGCCCCAACGCATCCCGAACCCCGAGTTGATCGGCCCGCGCACGGGCCAGATGAGACCCGCGCCCGAGACCTTGTCGCTCCCGCCGACCGACGCGCCCGATTGCTGGGCTGCGAGCCGCGCGTCGTCCGCTCGGATCCGGGCGCTGAGGTCTCCCTCAAGCGCGGCGACGTCGTTCGCCTCTTGCGTGTAATCGCGGATGCGCGCGTCGAGCTTGGCCCGTACCCGGCGCTGCTGGACCTGGGCGTCGGTGAGCTCGTTGAGTCGGGCCCGCGCCGCGCCGCGACGCTCCTGCGCGAGTTGGCGCGCCTGCGTCATCGTCTCGCGTTGGGTCGTCTCGTCCTGCTGGGCGGCGTGCAGCTGGTCGAGGACCTCTCGGTCGTTGCTGGCAACTCGACGCAGCATCGTCGCCCGCCGGCTCACCTCGCCGAGATCGCGCGAGTCGAGGACCTCGATGACGGTCTCGCCGGCGGGCCGCATGTACGCGCTGACCGCCCGCCGTGCCAGCTGTTCGCGAAGCTTGCTGATGCGGCCGGTTGTCGCCTCGAGCCGCGCCTCGGCCTGCGTGAGCGCGACGTCGGCCGCGCCCGCGGCCGACTCGGCGGCCTGGGTCGCCGCGCTCTGCGTATTCACTTGCGCGTCGAGCGCGGCGACGGCTTGCGCGAGCTGCCTGTCGGACGCCTTCGCCGCGTTGAGCTGCAAGGCCAGCTTCGCCCTGCGCCGCCGGACTTCGTCGCGCTTGGCCCGGTTCGACGACGCCGCTCCGGCTGCGGGTGCGACCAGCGCGAACACCAGCAGGCAGACGAGGGCGGAGAGGAGGGGTGTCTTTCTCATGACAGGCACGAGACCGTCCGCCGCACGGCCTGGGCGGGGCGGACGAGAAGGGTGGGAAGCTGGCGCGACCCTAATGATCGCCGGGCGCAGGCCGCAAGCGGAGGATGCTCGCGGCACGCGCGTCGAGCCGCAGCGCTCGTTCCAGATGCTGAAGGGCCCGAGGAACCTCACAACGCCCTCGCACTTCCCCGAGCGAACGCGCCGTTCCGCCCCTCGGGCCCGAGCCGTCATGCTAGCGCGGCGCTCCCGGAACGCGCCAGTGAAACTGCATGAGAGACCATGGAACGGCGGTCAGCCCCGGAAGCGCGCCCCGAAGCCGAGCCGCATGGCCGGCCGGAACCACTGCTCGACGTAGGCGTAAGCCGAGCCCACGACCCGGTCGAGCTCCGCCTCGTCGATGGCGGCGAGCGGCAGCTGTCCCGTGAGGTACACCGCATCCTCGGGCCCGATGCTGAAGCGCATGGCGTAGAGCCTTTGGTTCCGCCGCAAGAGGAACTCGTACAGCGGAGTGGGCTCCTCCTCCGGCGCGGGCATGAAGTACACCTCGTACCCGAGCGTGTAGTCGCCGACCGTCAGCCAGACGGCGACGAAGTCACGCTCTTCACCCCGCAGGCGGACGTACCACCGGTCGACCTCGGGGTCGCGGTCGATCGCAGCCAGCACGGGGTTGTCGTGACGCTGCGCCTCGAGCCACCGCTCGACGACCGCGAGCGCAGCGGCGCGATCGTCGCGCGCACCGCCTAACGGCACTCGACCAGCGTGCGCGCCGCAAGGTCGGCATACAGACGCCTCAGGCGAGCGGCCGTGATCGACCACCGGTAACGCCCGGCACGCGCCGCCGCGTTGACGCCGAGCTCGTCGGCGAGACGCGGGTTGTCGATCACCTCGCGCACGTACGCCGCGAACCCGTCGGGGTCGGGGCCCTCGACGAGAAAGCCCGTGTGACCGTGGTCGACGAGCGTGCGCAGCCCACCGACGGCCGCGGCCACCACCGGGGTGCCGCACGCGGCCGCCTCGAGCGCGACGAGACCGAAGGACTCGGACCGGCTGGGCACGAGGCAGACGTCGGCGGCCCGGTAGTAGCTCGACAGCAGGTGATGGGGTTGCGGGTCGACGAAGCGCACACGCGACGCGAGCCCCAGCTCGGCGACGAGGTCGCGCACCCGTTCGAGCTCCGCCGCGCCGTCGGGCCCGCTGGGCCCTCCGACCACGAGCAGCATGGCGCGCTGCTCGTCGAGCGCGGCCAGCGCGCGCACCGCGACCGCGAGTCCCTTGAGGGGTTGGATGCGGCCGACGAAGAGCAGGACCGGGTGCTCGGAGGCACCCAGGCCCAGGGCCGCGCGTGCACCGCCACGGTTGCCCGGCGAGAAGAAGGCGTGGTCGACACCGGGTGGCACGATCTCGATGCGCTCCCGCACCGCGCCGTACAGACGCTCGAGCTGCGCCCGCTCCTCGGTGTTGGATGCCAGGATCACGTCGCTGCAGCCGATCACGTCGGACTCGGCGCGGGCCCGGCGGACGGGTTCGTGCTCGAAGTCCTCCGCCTTCACACGCGCGAGCGTGTGGAACGTCGACACGAGCGGAAGCTCCAGCTCGTGCTTCAGCGCGTGGCCCGCGACACCCGAGAGCCAGTAGTTGGCATGGATCAGCGCGGGCTCTTCGCTCGCACGGATCCGCTCGCGCACACCGGCGGTGAAGTCGTCGACGAGCGCCGGTAGGTCGTCCTTGTCGACCGTCTCGGTCGGGCCTGCGACCACGTGGTGGACGCGGAACCCTGGTTCGACCGCGACGACGGGGGCCAGACCGGGCTGCGCGGCGCGGGTGTAGACGTCGCACGACAGCCCGGCGCGGGCGAGCGCAGCCGAGAGCTCGCGCACGTAAACGTTCATGCCCCCGCCGTCGCCGGAGCCGGGTTGGGCGAGCGGTGACGTGTGGAACGACAGGATGGTCAGCGTGCGCACAGCGGGGCGCAACCCTACCCGTCGGCCCCGCTTACGGTTGCCGGCGCGGCATGGTTGGCACCGACGGAGTCGTCGTCGTTGTCGTGCTGGAACGACTGGTACACCTGGATCAGTGCCTGCTTCTGGGGCTCGGTGATGCTGGGGTCGCGGAGGATCTCGTTCACGAGGTCGTGCTCGCCGGTGCGCTCCTCGAGGATGCCCGCCCGCACGTAGAGGGTCTCGGCCGAGATGCGCAGCGCCTTGGCGATCTGCTGGAGGATCTCGGCCGAGGGCTTCCGCAGGCCGCGCTCGATCTGGCTCAGATAGGGGTTGCTGATGCCCGCCATGTCGGAGAGCTTGCGGAGCGAGAGCCGGGCCACCCGCCGCTGCTCGCGGATGAACTCGCCGAGGTCGTGCATGCGGGCCTCGAACTGGTCCTTGACGTCGGTCACAGGGCTAACTGTAGCTAGCGCGCCGGGTGCTCCCTGCGAACGGATCGTCGTAGGCGCGGGCCGCGTCGGCGTCAGCCCTGGACCAGGCGCTCCACGTGATCGAGCAGCTCGATCGACGAGAACGGCTTGCCGAGGAAGTCGTCGGCTCCCGCTTCGAGGCTGGCCGCCTCGATCGTGGCGTCGTCGCCCCGGGCGGTCAGCATCAGCACCTTGACCTCCGCGTGGTCGAGCTGCCGGCAGACCTCGATGCCGTCGAGGCCAGGCATGACGACGTCGAGCACGATGACCACCGGGCGGTTGCTCGCGACCGCCTCGAGGGCCTCGTGCCCCGACGCGGCCTCCACCACGTCGAAGTGGTCGACCTCGAGGACGTGGCGCACCACCCGACGGACCGTCTCGTCGTCGTCCACCACCAGGACGAGGCGGTCGCGTTGCACGCCAGTCACTTCAGCAGCGACTCCACACTGGCCTCACCCGTCTTGTACCGGCGCGTGAGCTCAGCTTGCAGTGCATCGATCCGGGTGAAGAGGGCCTGCCGCCGCTCGGACACCTGCCTCTCCAGGTCGGCCAGTTGATTGGTCAGCGCGAGGGCCTCGTCGTCGTCGAGCTGCTCGAGGGCGCCGAGGGTGTTGGCATCGACGATGGCGTCGAGCCGGGAGGTGAGCTGACGCGTCACCTCATCGTCACGCGGCGCCATGAGCGTCGGAAGCCGGCCCACCCCGGGCGCGTGTACGCGCTCGCCCAGGATCTCCGGCAGGTGCTCGACCAGGCTGTGGAGGTCGGGGGCGTCGCCACCCTCGCGGCGCCGCCGCAGATCGGCGGCGACGATGTCGAGCCGGCCCTGGGCCAGGCGACGGACGTAGGACAGACCCGTCTCGACGGCCTGGGACTCGGCGCGCATCGCCCGGATCTCCTCGATCGAGCGCGAGGCGAGGTCGCCCGTGTAGGCGTTGTCGAGGAGCCGGTCGAGCTCGGGGATGTCCATCGTCTCTCAGCCTATCGGCAGGGTCGGCCTGTCCCGTACACCTCGCTACACGCCCATGCCCTTGGCGATGTAGTCGAGCATCACCTCGTCGGCCCCCGCTCCGATGCGTGCCAGACGGCTGTCGCGCCAGGCCCGCTGCACCGGCATCTCCATCATGTAGCCCATCCCCCCGTGGAGCTGCAGGCACGTGTCGGCGACCTGGAAGTGGACACGGGTGGCCAGGAGCTTCGCCTCCGTGATGGCCCGCACCGGATACTCACCCAGCTGCACGCGCCAGGCCGTCTCGTACGTGAGCGCGCGGGCCGCGTCGATCATCGTCTGCATCTCGGCCAGCTTGTGCCGGGTCGACTGGAAGTCGGCGATGCGCTTCCCGAACGCCTCCCGGTGCTGCACGTAGTCGATCGTCGCTTCGAGCGTGTGCTGCGCGCCCGCACAGGCGCCGGCGGCGGCAGAGAGGCGCTCGCCCTGCAGCTCCCACATGATCTGGTTGAAGCCAGCACCCTCGTCGCCGAGGAGGTTGGCGACAGGCACGCGCATGTCGTCGAACGCGAGCTCGGCTGTGTCGCTCGACAGCATGCCGACCTTGTCGAGCCGGCGCGTCACGTGGAAGCCGGGCGTGTCGGCGTCGACGAGGAGCAACGAGATCCCTGCGTGGCGCTGGGTGGGGTCGGTCTTGGCGACCAACAGCAGGAAGTCGGCGCGGCAGCCGTTGGTGATGAAGGTCTTGCGTCCGTTGACGACGTACTCGTCGCCGTCGCGGATGGCCTTGGTGGCGATGCCGGCGACGTCGCTCCCGGCGCCAGGCTCGGTGATGCCCAGCGCGCCGATCCGGCGGCCCTCGATGGCGGGACGCAGCCAGCGGGCCTTCTGCTCGGGCGTGCCGAACCGCGCGATCGGCGGGGTGACGTACTCGCACTGCACGCTCACGGCCATGCTCACGCCGCCCGAGCCGCACCTCGCCATCTCCTCCGCGAGCACGAGCATGGTGAGGTAGTCGCCCCCGGAACCGCCGTCGGACTCGTCGAAGTGCAGGCCGAGGAAGCCGAGCTCGCCCATCCGCGCAAAGACGCTGTCGGGGAAGTCCTTCGCGTTTTCCCATTCGTCCGCGTGCGGGCGGAGCTCCTTCTCGACGAAGGCCCGGATCGAGCGGCGCAGCTCCTCGTGCTCGTCGGTGAAGAGCGGGTGTCGGGTGTCGCGTGTCACCGCGTGAGTCTCCCACGGCGATTCTCCGGCCAGTAGCGGTAGATGGCGCGCCCCCGCAGCTCGCGCCGGTCGACGGGACCGAAACACCGGCTGTCAGTGCTGGCGCCGGAGTTGTCGCCGAGCACGGTCACCGCGTCGCCCTCGACGCGGTCGACGCGCTTCACGATCGTGCGATCGCGCTCGCGCGGGTCGAGCAACGCGACCACGTCGCCGCGCCGCACCCGGCGCGTGCGCACGACGAGGAGCCGGTCGCCGGGGATGAGGGCGGGCGACATGCTCTCGCCCTCCACGACCACCCGAACGAGAAACGCCGGCACCGGGGGTAGTCTGCGCCAACGATGGCGTTCCCATCATGTCGCTGAACTTTCCATGCCGCTGAAGTCGATCAGAAGGAGCAGAAGCATGTCCGCTCTCGCCCGACTCCTCGTTGCCGTCGACCGGGTACGCGCGCCCGAGACCGCGCACGCGCACTGCGACCTGCCGTGCGGCGTCTACGACCCCGCCCAGGCCCGGATCGAGGCCGACGCGGTGAAGGCGATCATCGAGAAGTACCACGAGTCGAAGGACGACACGTTCCGGCAGCGGGCCGTCATGATCAAGGAGCAGCGCGCCGACCTGCTCAAGCACCACCTCTGGGTGCTCTGGACCGACTACTTCAAGCCCGAGCACCTCGAGCAGTACCCCGACCTCCACACTCTCTTCTGGGACGCCACGAAAGCAGCCGGCGCGTCCAAGAAGTCCCTCGACACCGCCGACGCGCAGAAGACGATCGATCTCGTCGCCCGGATCGACAAGATCTTCTGGGAGACGAAGAAGGGTTAGCGTGCCACGGCGCGCGACGCAGGGCCGCGTACGACGTGGCCGGGCAGCGCGCCGGTGTGCTTGCCGTCTTCCAGCAGCACCTCGCCGTTGACGATCGCCTTGACGTAGCCGGCCGCGTCGACCACGTAGCGCCCACTCGCGGCCGGGAAGTCGCGCACATAGCGCGTCTCGCCCACCGCGAGGCGGGTGCGGTCGAGCACCAGCAGATCGGCCGCCGCACCCTCGGCGACGACGCCGCGCCCCGCGAGCCCGTGCACGCGTGCGGGCGTGCCGGTGAGCCGGGCGACCGCGGCCTCGAAGCTGAGCGTTTCCGGCACCCATTCGGTGAGCAGCCGGGTGGTGAAGTCCACCCCGCAGAACGAGAGCAGGTGGGCGCCCGCGTCGCTGCTGCCTGCCATCACGATCGGGCTGCGGATGAGCTCCTCGGTGGCGGCGGTGCGCTTTCTGTCGGGCGGGCCCTGTAGGACGAACTGCGTGGCCAGCCCCTCGGCGAGCGAGATGTCGAGGAAGCAGTCCAGGGGATCGAGCGCCATCTCCCGGGCCACCTCCGTCACGCTCCGCCCGACCCACCACTCGTGACCGGGGTTCGAGACCCGCTCGACGCGCAACACCTCCCAGACGAACACGAAGGAGCGGCCGGTGGGATCGGCCAGCTCGCGGCGCATCTGTTCGCGCACCGCCGGGTCGCGTAGGCGTTCCTCGCGCTGCGGCGCCGGCAACGTGAGCGTGGCGCGAAAGCTCGGGATCTCGTCGAACAGAAACGTGTTGTCGAGCGAGAAGTGGGCGCCCTGGCGGTTGGTCGCGAACATGGGGTGCACCGCCAGGCCCTCGGCCGCCGCCTCCTGAGCGAACTCGAGGCTTCGCTTCCAGCCATCCGGCGCGTTCCACATGCGGGTCAGCGTGTTCAAGTTCACCGGCGTCTTCGCGGCGCGCGCCATGGCCCGGATGAGCTCGCGGTCGTCGTCGGAGTAGCCCTCGAGGAACGTGCGAGGGATGAACTCGATCGACCCGTGGTCGAAGTCGCCGAGCACACCGGCGAGGGCGATGAGCTCGTCCGGTGCCGCGAGGTTGGATGGCACCGGACGGCCGTCGTGGGCCATGTGGATGTCGAGCTGCGACGACGTGAACCCGATGGCGCCATCGTGCAGCGCGGCGCGAACGAGTCGCGCCATCGACTCGATCTCCGCGTCGTCGGCGGCGCGCTCGGACGCCTCGTCACCCATCACCATGCGCCGCACCGCGCAGTGGCCGACGTTGCCGGCCGCGTTGACACCGATGCGGCCGTCGAGCCCAGCGAGGAACTCGGCGTACGAACCGCCGCGGAACGTCACCGCCTCGGCCAGCGCGTCCGGCGACATCCCTTCGACCCGGCTGAGCATCTGCGACAGCCATGGGAGGTCCTTGGGTTTCGACGGCGCGAGCGTGAACCCGCAGTTGCCCATGAGCACCGTGGTCACGCCGTGCCACGACGACGGCGACGCGGTGGGCTCCCAGTGCAGCTGCGCGTCGTAGTGCGTGTGGATGTCGATGAAGCCGGGCGTCACCGTCAGCCCGTCCGCGTCAAGCCTCTCGCGCGCCTCGCCGTTGAGACGCCCGATTGCGGCGATGCGGCCGTCCTGTACCGCGACGTCGGTGGTGACCGGGGGTGCGCCGGTGCCGTCGACGACGCTGCCGGCCCGGATGAGCAGGTCCCACATCAGCGCAACCCGTACATGCGCAAGGCGTTGGTGCCGTAGAGATTGGCCTTGGCGTCGTCGTCCATCGCGGCCGTGTGCTCACGCAGCTCGTCGACGACGCCCGGGTACTTGGCGTCACTGTGCGGGAAGTCGGAGGCCCAGATGAACCGCTCGCTGCCGACCACCGGGGTGAGGAGTCCCATGGTGTGCTCGCCGGGGTCGAACGACACCCAGCACTGCCGCACGAAGTACTCGCTCGGTGCCAGCGTCAGCGGCGCCGCTGCCCACGCGTAGCTCTCGAGGAACTCGTCCATACGGTCCATCCAGTGGGCGATCCAGCCGCCGCCGCACTCGAGCACGGCCACCTTCAGGCCCGGATGGCGCTCGAGCACCCCGCCGTAGACCAGGTTGGACAGCGTCAAGTACTGGTCGAAGAACAGCACCACCGCGTGGTGGGTGCCAGGCGCCATCAGCCGCCCGAGGTACCTCGAGGCGCCGGGCATGTCGGTGAGGCCCGCGCCGTGCAGCGCGAGTGGGATGCCTGCCTCCTCGAGCGCGTCGTAGACAGGGTCGAACACGGGGTCATGGAGCCCGTGCCCGCCGTAGGGGTTGGGCCGGCAGAAGCCACCCCGCAGCCCGAGCTCGCCGGCGATGCGGCGAGCCTCTCGGGCCGCGGCTCCCGGGTCCTGCATCGGGAGCGCGCCCACGCCCGCCAACCGCCGCGGATCGGTCGCCGCGTAGCCGGCAATCCAGTCGTTGTAGACCCGACACGATGCGACCGCCAGCTCCGCGTCGCGGATCGCGCCGAGCTTCAGCCCCAGCCCGGGGTAGAGGACGGCGAGGTCGATGCCCTCGGAGTCGAGCACCTTCACACGCTCGCGGGGGTCGAACCCGGCCGGGCTGATCTCCTCGTAGTGCATGCCCCGCCCGAAGTCCGCGAACGACAGACCGGCGTTGCCGAGACCCACCAACCCCCGGTCGGTCGCCATACCGTCCTCGACCCAGCACTCGTCGTAACCCGTGTCGGCGTTCCAGCGCAGGCGGATGCTGTTGTCACGCAGGTGAGGGGGCAGGTTCTTCTCCCAGAGGTCGGCGGGCTCGCACACGTGCCCGTCGGCGTCGACCACGATCGGGGGCGGGTTGCTCATGGCGCGACCATCCGCCTGCCGCCCCCGGCGGTCAACGTCGGGCGAGTTATCGGAAGTGACGGGTACCGTGGCCCCATCGCCTCACCAACCAGCCGCGCCCTGTCGCCGAACAGCCTCCGTGCCTACCGCGCCGACTGGTCGCACTTCGAACGCTGGTGCCGCAGCCGCCGGCGACGGGCGCTCCCGGCGACGGCCGCGACGGTTGCCGCGTACGTCGCCGAGCTGGCCGAGACGCGCAAGGCCTCGACCGTCCGCCGCCGGGTGTTCGCCATCGCCGATGTGCACCGCGCCGCCTCGTTCGAACCCCCCACCCACGACATCCACGTCCGGGTCGCGGCGCTGCGGGTCGAACGCGACCAGCGCGCCCGCTTCCGGCCCACCTCACCGCTCTCGGTCGACGAGCTGGAGGCGATGTCGCACGCGTTGCCGTCGACCAGATCCGGGTCGCGCGACCGCGCCATGCTGCTGCTCGGCTTCGGCGGTGGCCTGCGGCGTTCAGAGCTGGTCGCGCTCGATGTGGCGGACGTGCAACCGACCCGGCGGGGGTTGCGCGTGCATGTCGGCGAGCGCACGGTCGTGCTGCCGTTCGGCTCGCGACCGGGACTGTGCGCGGTGACGGCATGGCGGACCTGGGTGAGCGCTGCGAGGCTGACGCGGGGCGCGTTGTTCCGGCCGGTCGACCGCCACGGCCACGTGGGCACGCGACGTCTCAGCGACCGAGCCGTGGCGCTGGTCGTCAAGCGGGCCGCGGTGCTCGCGGACCTCGACCCGACGCGCTACTCCGGCGACTCGCTCCGACGGGGCCTGGTGCGCGCGGCGGCCGACCGGGGCGCGCCCGAGTGGGGGATCATGGCCCAGACCGGCCACCGCACCCGTCGCCTGGTGCGCGACTACATGCGCGACCCGCCGTCAGCCTGACGCCGTCACCATGACATCGGCGACGGGGACACCGGGTCAGCCGCCCGAGACGGGCGGCAGCACGGCCACGGTGTCGCCGGCGGCAACCGCGGCGTCGTCGGTCGCTGGCTCGCCGTTGAGCCAGACGCGCGACGCGCCGAGCACCGCGGCGAAGTGCTCCCCGAACAGCACCCGGGCTTCGTCGAGCACCGCGCCGACGGTGGGCGCGTCGATCGTCGTCGTCGCGCGACCGGCCGCTTCCCGCGCCGCTGCGAAGAGGCGCAGCGTGGCTATGCGGGGGCCACCTCGGCGCGGCCGTCCTTGATGACGGTGGAGCCCGCGCTCGTCGCCTCGAACGCGTACGCGCCGTTACCGATGTCGTAGATCGTCGTGACGACGTCGTTGCCCGGGAGCACGGGTTTGGAGAACCGCACGGCCAGACGCCTCAACCGGCTCGGGTCGCCGCCCGCCACCGTCTTCACCACAGCCTGGCTGCACATGGCCATCGTGCAGAGGCCGTGCACGATGATGCCGGGCAGGCCGACGCTCTTGGCGAACGCGTCGTCGACGTGGATCGGCATGGTGTCGCCCGATGCGTCGCGGTAGCGGTAGGTCTGGTCGTCGTCGACGTGCACGGTGAACGTGGCCACGGGCTCCCCGTGGTCGGGAGGAAGAGCGTGGACGGGCTTGTCCGGGCCTCCGCTGTCTCCGTCGCTCATGCCGCGGATGAACGTGGTGCTGAACACCTCCATGACCGTCCTGCCGTCGACGTCGTTGCTCATGATGCGGGTCGTGAAGCGCGTGCCCGAGCGGCCGACGCGCACGCTGTGGGCCTCGGCCGCGGTCGTGAGCTCCGCGCCCGGCACCAGCGGCTGATGGAAGTGCATGTCCTGCTCGCCGTGCACGATGAAAGGCAGCGCGTCGGGCGGGATCACGTCGGCCGCCGCGAGCAGCATTGCGTCCCACGTCGGCACCACCCCGAAGATCGGCGGCGCGTACTTGCCCGACTCGTAGGCGGGATTGTCGTCGTTGGTGGCTGCCGCGTAGGCCTTGGCCCTGTCGGGGTCGATCGTGTCGGTGCGCTCGGCGTAGCGGGTGCCGAGCTTCTCGATGGGAAGTGCCATGTGCGGAGACGGTAGTCCAGCCCTATTAGCTTTCCGAGCGATGAATGTGGAGGTCGTGCGGAGCGCCCGGCGGCGCAAGACCGTGGAGGCATGGGAGGTCGGGGGGGTGCTGCGCGTGGCGATCCCCGCCTGCATGAGCCGCGCCGAGGAGCAGCACTGGGTGGGCGAGATGGTGCGGCGCTTCGAGCGTCGCCGGTCATCCGACCACATCGACCTGCGCGCCCGGGTCGCCGCCCTGGCCCGGCGCTACGAGCTCCCCCATCCGGTGTCGGTCGAGTGGTCGGACCGCCAGCGCTCGCTGTGGGGCTCGTGCACGCCGGCGCAGCGCTCCATCCGCCTCGCCTCCCGCCTGGCGCGCGAGCCGGGATGGGTCCTCGACTACGTGATCGTGCACGAGCTCGCGCACCTCGTCGAGGCGACGCACGGGCCGGAGTTCTGGGCGCTCGTCGACCGCTACCCGCGGACCGAACGGGCGCGCGGCTGGCTCATGGCGAAGGGCCTCGACGCCGGCGACTGAGTGCCGCCACGACGAGCTACGGCGCGACCGTCGACTGTCGCGCGCGCCATGCGGCCTCGACCTGTCCGAGCTCGGTCGACGGAGGGGCGCCCTTGCGGTACTCGGCGAGCAGTGCCTGAAAGTTGCCGCGCGCCCCGAGGCGTCCCAACAACGCGCTGACCCCCCACACCACCCGGTCGAGGATCACGTACGACGGCGGCATGTTGAGCTGGCGGATGACGTCACCGAACTCGCCGTTCAGGTCGATCATCGTCTGGATGGTGGTGGCGACGTGCTCGGGCGTGTAGGTGAAGTCGTCGGTCTGGAACGGAAGGTACGGCGTGCTCACGTACTCGTAGATCCGCTTCGCCGTGAGCGGATGATGGGCGGACAGGAAGCCCGCCTCGATGAGCGCCGCCTCGGTGCCGTCGGGGTCGCTGCGCAGGATGGCGTCGAGGATGGGGCTCAGGCTCTCGAGCTCACCTGGTGACCAGCGCTTGACGAGCCCGAAGTCGAGGAAGGTGACGGTGCCGTCGGGCAGGAACCGGTAGTTGCCCGGGTGGGGGTCGCCGTTGAAGACGCCGTGGTGCCAGATCGAGCCCTCTGCGAAGCGAAAGAGGATCTCGGCTGCCTGTTGCTTCGCCTCGGGGGACGCGGTCGCCAGCAGCTCGGCCCAGTTGACCCCGCCGACCCACTCGCTCGTGATGACCCGCCGGGTCGAGCGCTCGGGCACGACCTCGGGCACGTGGATGAACGGGTGGCCGCGGTAGCGCACCGCGAACTCGGCCTGGCACCGGGCCTCCAGCCGGTAGTCGAGCTCGTCGCCCATGCGCGCGCGGAGCTCGTCGACCAGGCCCTTGACGTCCATGTTCTTGAGCGCGAACGACGCGAACAGCCCGTAGAGCATCTCCGCGTTGTCGAGGTCGCTCTTGATGGCCTTGTCGACGCCGGGGTACTGCACCTTCACCGCGACCACCCGCCCGTCGGGCATGACCGCCCGGTGCACCTGACCGATGGACGCGGCGGCGACCGGCACCCGGTTCCACTCGAGGAAGAGCTTCTCGGGGTCGGCGCCGAGCTCGGCGCGGATCACGCCCTCGGCCAGGCTCGGCGCCATCGGCGGCACGTCGGCCTGGAGGGTCGCGAGCGCGGCCTGGGCTTCGGGCGGCAACCCCTCGGCGATGAAGGAGATCATCTGACCCGCCTTCATGATGGCGCCCTTCATGTTGCCGAGCACCTGGGCCACGTCCTCGGCCGTGCGGATGGCGAACTGCTCCTCGAGGCGGGCCCGCTCCGCATCGGTCGCCCTCCTCCCGCGCACCTTCATCGTCGCCCAGTGCGCACCGCGCCGGGTCGTGAGGCGCCAGACGCGCGCCTGGCGCTCGAGCCGGTGTCGCCGCTCGTGGTCGGAGAGGGCGACGCCGACACCCGCACCGGCGAGCAGACCGGTCGCGACCCCGAGCGGGATCCCCTTGCGCAACGTCGGCCGGCGCGCGCTAGCCGGCGGGCCGGGGGACCTGGCCCTCGGCGACCGCCTGATCGTCGACGCAGAAGCGGGTGGCCGGCATGGCCTCGAGCCGGGTGTCACCGATGGGCTTCCCGCATGCGGCGCACAGACCGTAGGTGCCGTCGTCGAGCCGGTTGAGCGCGTGCTCGACGTCGCTCAGCTCACTCTCGACCCGCTCGAGGATCGAGAGGTCCTTCTCGCGCTCGAAGGTCTCGGTGCCGGTGTCGGCCTGATGTTGGCCGAGGCCCGACAGCTCCGAGAGGTTCTCGGTCTCGGTCTCCTCGTGGAGGTGCTCGTCGGCAAACGTCTCGCGCACGCCTTCGAGGCGGGTTCGCTCGTCTTCCAACCGCTGGCGGGCCTCGTCGGTGTGCATGCACCACGTTACCCAGCTGCGGGGTTACCCGGTTACGGAGGAGTGACGGTCAGGCGCGGCGCGCGACGTACAGGATCAGAAGGACCAGCAGGATCACGACGAGGGTGCCGACACCGATAGACATGTCCGGGTGCCTCCCCCCGTCGCCGCGTCCGCAAACCCGACGCGTGACATCGCGGGGTGATGTGGTGAGGGCTACGTCGTGGGGGCGGGGAGGATCGAACTCCCGACGCGCAGATTAAAAGTCTGCCGGTCTGCCACTGACCTACGCCCCCGGCGCGCCGAGCGTACCGGCCGACGCGCGGTGCCAGATTCGAAGTGTATGGAGCCCGGCGCGTGATCGCCCTCGACGGTCTCATCCCCGCGATGCGACGCCGCAGCTCGACCTCACCGCCCACCACCTCGTCGAGGTGTTCGCCTGACGCGTCGCCGAGCCGGCGGGAGGCTCAGACGCGCCGGTAGCGGCGAACCGAGAGCGGGACGAACACGAGGAGGATGCCCAGGATCCACGCCATCGAGTGGAAGACGTGCGTGGCGGTGGGGCCGCCCTGGCAGAGCGCGCGCACGGCTTCAGCCGTGTTGGTCACCGGGTTGACGCGCGCGAACGACTGCAACCAGCCGGGCATGGTGGCGACGGGCACGAACACCGCGCTGGCGAAGACGAGAGGGAAGATCCAGATGAACCCGGCCGTCTGCGCCGATTCGACGTCGCGCACCGCCATGCCGATGAACGCCGAGATCCACGAGAAGGCGAGACCGAACAGCACGGCCAGCACGATCGCCCCCACGGCTGAGATGAACCCGGCGTGGAAGCGGAACCCGATGAGGAGCCCGACTCCGATCATCAGCAGCACGACGAAGAGGTTGCGCACGGTATCGGACAGCGTGCGTCCCGCGAGCACCGCGGAGCGCGCCATTGGGAGCGAGCGAAAGCGGTCGATCATGCCTCGCGACAGGTCATCGGCGAGACCGACGCCCGTCTGCGTGGAACCGAAGATCACCGTCTGGACGAGGATCCCCGGCAGCAGGAAGTCCTTGTAGGACCCACTGGGGATGCGCACCGCCCCGCCGAAGACGTAGGTGAAGAGGAGCACGAACATCACCGGCTGGATGGTCGAGAACACGAGCAGGTTGGGCACGCGGACGTACCGCACCAGGTTGCGCCGCGTCATCGCGATCGCGTCGGTGACCGCCCAGGACAACGAGGCGGGCGACGAGCTCACGACGCGACTCCGGCCTCGGCCGCGGTAGCGCGACCCGTGAGCGCGAGGAAGACGTCGTCGAGCGTGGGCCGGTGCAGGGCCAGGTCGGCGATCGCCACACCTGCGGCGTCGAGGTGGCGCACGGCCTCGGCGAGCACGTTCGCCCCGCCCTTCACCGGCACACGCACCTGGCCGGTGTCCTCGTCGAGCTGGGGCTCGCCGCACGTGAGCGGCGCGATGGCCGTCACCGCGTCCTTCAGCTGCTCGCGGCGGACGACGACGAGCTCGAGCACGTCGCCGCCGACCTGCGACTTGAGCTCGTCGGCGGTGCCTTCGGCGATGACCCGGCCGTGGTCGATCACGGCGATGGCGTCGGCGAGCTTGTCGGCCTCCTCGAGGTACTGCGTCGTCAGCAGCAGCGTGGTGCCTCGATCGACCAGCTGCTCGATGACCTCCCACAATCCGATGCGGCTGCGGGGATCGAGGCCGGTGGTGGGCTCGTCGAGGAACAGCACCACCGGGCGCCCGACCAGGCTGGCGCCCAGATCGAGGCGGCGCCGCATCCCGCCCGAGTAGGTCTTCACCGTGCGGTCGGCGGCGTCGACGAGGTCGAACCGCTCGAGCACATCGGCGGACCGCTCTCGGGCCTCGGCGCGGCCCAGGTGGTAGAGCCGCCCGACCAGCTCGAGGTTCTCGCGCCCGGTCAGCATTTCGTCCACGGCTGCGAACTGGCCCGCGAGCCCGATCGCCGAACGGAGGCGGACCGCGTCACGCACGACGTCGAAGCCGGCCACTTCGGCGTGGCCCCCGTCGGGCGCGAGCAGCGTGGTCAGGATGCGCACGACGGTGGTCTTGCCCGCACCGTTGGGGCCCAGCAGGCCGAGCACGGTGCCCTGGGGCACGGTGAGGTCGATGCCGTCGAGCGCGCGGACCGTGCCGAACGCCTTCTGCAGACGTTCGACGACGATCGCCGGTCGCGTGCTCATCCCGCGCACACTACGCGGGGGCGGTCACCGCTTCCCGCCCCGCAGCACGTTCGCAAACGCGGTGGCCACCGCACGATGGTCGGCAGGCGACACCGGCGAGCCCGGCACCTCGACCACGGTGGCGCCTTCAGCCGCCGCCACTCTGGCGACGACCTCGTTGGTGGAGGCGACCAGCACCCGGGTGGTGCCGTTGCGACGCAGGCGATCGACCACGGTCGTGATCTGCGTCTCGTCGGTGCTGTTCATCCACAGCGTGGTCAGCGTCGGCTTCAGCTCGTCGACGAGATCGAGCACAGGGGGTATCGCGTCCGCAGTGAGCCCCCCGGCGCGGGCGAGGTTGTAGAAGACGGCGTCCTCCGGGAGGGCGCGTCGGTAGAGCACCTGTGGCCACACCTCCCGCAGCCGGTCCTCGAAGCTCAGGGTCGCGCCCAACGTCTCGTCGCCGCCCACCGACACATAGACGGTCCGCGGTGCGGGTCGAGGCGGTCCCGCGCTCGCGCCCGGCGAGCGCCCCGATCCGCTCTCGCACCCGGCCATCGCGAGAACGAGAGCGAGCAGCGCGGTCGCGACCCGGCACCTCACTGGTCACCCAACGCCTCTCGCGCCGGCAGGCGCGCCGCGCGCGCGGCAGGCACCGCGCCGGCCAGGAGGGCGAGCACCACGGCACCGACCACGCAGGCCACGACCACCGACGCCGGGAGCCCGACCGTGACGCCGGCCAGTCCCTCGGTGGTGAGGTAACGGTTCACCACCGCGCCGACGGCGCGCGCCACCGCCCAGCCGCTCGCAGCCCCGATGACACCGCCGACGAGACCGAGCGCGGTCGCCTCCACGAGGAACACGTGCACCACGTCGCGGTCGCGCGCCCCGATGGCCTTCAGCACCCCGATCTCCCGCGTGCGCTCGCGCACTGCTGCGAGCAACGCGTTGCAGATCCCGAGGGCCGCGATCACGAGGGCGATGACCCCGATGCCGCCGAGCACGATCTCGACCACCCGCCGGTAGCGCTGGAACTCCGTGATCAGGCTCTCGGGTGAGCTGGTGGCGAAGCCGATGCCGGTGATCTGCGCCCGCACGGAGGCCACCCGGTCGAGGCCCTTCGCCACGACGAACAACCCGCTGTAGGGCGAGGAGGAGAGGGCGAACCGTCCGGCATCGCCGGTATCACTGGCGACCGTCCACTCGCGCGCCAGGCGGGCCTGGTCGAGCGAACCCAGGACCTGGCCGCTGTCGATTTCCTGGGCGACCACGCCCACGATGGTCGAGCGCGTCCACCGGCCCCGGGTCTGGCCGTCCTCGAACCGACGCGGCGCGCCGAGCTCGACCTCGTCGCCGACGACGTCGGCCGCCTTCGCCTTCGTGACGCCGACGCGCTCGAGGTATCCCTGCGTCACCGCCACCTCGGTGCGCGAGCCGGGCGCGGGAAGCGCGCCGGCGAGCAGCGAGACCGGGAGCTTGTCCACCCGGGCGAAGTCCACCCCGACATAGGTCTCACCGAAGGAGGGGACCGTCGCGCCGCGGCCTGTCGTGGGCGGCACGACGAAGACGGGCGCCACCACGATGGGCACGACTGATGCCACGCCCGGGAGGGAGGTGATGCGCCGGCGCGCCCGCTCGTCGATCTCGTGCGGCTCGCCGGAGAGCGCCGTGTCGCTGTCGACCTGACCCGGCGCGGGTTGCGCGGCCTCGACCTTGATCCCCGCCAGCGGCCCGCCCTTGGCAATCTCGTCGAGCACGCGCGTCTCGCCCGTTCGGGCGATCGTGAGCAGTCCCGTGAGCAGCGTCGTCGCCAACGTCACCGCGATGACCGTGAGCACGGCTCGCCCGGGACCCCGGAGCATGCCCCGTCCGGCGAGGTCGATCGCGTCGCGCCAGCTCAAGCGCTGACCTCCGGGTGCAGGATCCCGCCGTCGAGCCGGTGGCGAACGTGGGCGCGGGCCGCGACCGCACGGTTGTGCGTGACGACGATCAGCGTGCAGCCTCTTGCCGCCGTGACCGCCTCGAGCAGATCGAGCACGCGCTCGGTGGAGTCCTCGTCGAGGTTCCCCGTCGGCTCGTCGGCGAGAACGAGGCGGGGTTCGTTCGCGAGCGCGCGGGCAATCGCGACGCGCTGGAGCTCGCCGCCGCTCAAGGCAAGCGGTCGGTGTCGGGCCCGCCCCGTCAGGCCGACCGCGTCGAGCAACTCGGCCGCCCGCTCCCGGCGTCGATCGCGCCGCGCGCCCGCCAACGTGAGCGCGAGCTCGACGTTCTCCGACGCGGTCAACGCCCCGAGCAGACCGAAGTGCTGGAACACGAAACCCACCGTGGTGCGCCGGAACGCCGCCATCTCATCGCCGTGGAGCGCATCGAGGTCGTGACCGCCGACGTCGACGTGGCCGCGTTGAGGGCGCTCGAGGCCGCCTAACACCGACAGCAGCGTGCTCTTCCCCGCGCCCGAGCGGCCGCTGAGCGCCACGTAGCCTCCCGCGGCGACCGAGAGATCGAGCCCGTCGAGCACCGTGAGCGTGCCGTCTGGCGTCTCGAAGCGATGCACGAGGCCGCGCACCTCGACGGCCGCGCCGGAGGCGCGCAGCGGACCAGCGCCGGAGGCGCGCACGGTCGCGCTGCTCGTCGGCTCGGTGGTCATCGCCTCCACCTTCGTCCATCGGCGGCTCGTGCGTCGGTCGCGCCCCTCTAACCTTGCCGGTATGACGACCGGAGCGGAGACCGTCCGATGGGACCTGAGCGCGCTGTACGCCTCACCTGACGACCCTGCGCTTGCCGACGACCTCTCGTCGGCCCTCGACGACGCCAAGTCGTTCAGCGCGCGCTTTCACGGTCGCATCGGTGCGCTCTCCGCGTCCGAGCTCGCCGCCGCGACCGACGAGCTCGAGGCGATCAACGAGCGCATCGACCGGGCGGGCGCCTTCGCCTACCTGCGGTTCGCCACCGACACCGCCGACCCCGCCCGCGGCGCGCTGCTCCAGACCGTCGAGGAGCGCTCCACGGCGATCGCCACCGAGCTGCTGTTCGTCGAGCTCGAGTGGGCGGCCGTCCCCGACGTGCGGGCGGCGGAGCTGCTCGCCGAACCCGCGCTCGCCCGCTGGCGCCACTTCCTCGAAGCGGCCCGGCGCTTCCGTCCCCATCTGCTCTCCGAGCCCGAGGAAAAGGTGCTCGCGGAGAAGACGGTGACCGGGCGCTCGGCCTGGTCCCGGCTCTTCACCCAGGTCACCGACGCGATCTCCGTCGAGCTCGACGGGCAGAGGGTGCCGCTCGAGGAGGCGTTGTCGCGCCTGCACCATCCCGACCGCGAGGTGCGGCGGGCCGCGGGGCACGCGGTCACGCGCGCCCTCGAGCCGGGTCTCACGGTCCGCACGTACATCTTCAACACGATCCTCGCCGACCAGTCCACCGACGACCGACTGCGCGCCTTTCCCACGTGGATCTCGTCGCGCAACCTCAGCAACGAGATCGACGAGAGCACGGTCGAGGCGCTCGTCACGTCGGTCACGTCGCGCTACGACCTTCCTGCCCGTTGGTACCGGCTCAAGGCGCGCCTCCTCGGGCTCGACGAGCTCACCGAGCACGACCGCTACGCGCCACTCCTCCCCGACGAACGCGAGGTCGACTGGCCCGAGGCGCGCCGCACCGTGTTGGACGCGTACCGGTCGTTCTCGCCCCAGATGGCCGAGATCGCCGCGGGCTTCTTCGAGCGCTACATCGACGCACCCGTCGTGCCGGGAAAGCAGGGCGGTGCGTTCTCGCATCCGGCCGTGCCCACCGCGCACCCGTACGTCCTGCTCAACTTCACCGCCCGCCGGCGCGACGTCATGACCCTCGCCCATGAGCTCGGCCACGGCGTCCACCAGGTGCTCGCGAATCGCCAGGGGCTGTTCAACGCGGCGACGCCGCTGACGCTGGCCGAGACCGCCTCGATCTTCGGCGAGACGGTGACGTTCGCCCGCCTGCTCGACGACGAGCACGAGCCCAGCGCCCGGCTCGCGCTCATCGCGTCTCGTATCGAGGACATCTCGGCGAGCGTCTTCCGCCAGACGGCGATGAACCGCTTCGAGGACGCGGTGCACAACCTGCGGCGCAGCGAAGGCGAGCTCTCGGCCGAGCGGTTCGGCGAGGAGTGGCTCCGCACGCAGCGCGAGATGTTCGGCGACTCCGTACGCATCTCCGACGAGTACGCCACGTGGTGGAGCTACATACCGCACTTCATCCACACGCCCGGCTACGTCTATGCGTACGCGTTCGGCAACCTGCTCGCCCTCGCCATCTACGCGCGGTACGAGGCCGAAGGTGCGGCGTTCGTGCCCTCCTACCTCGAGCTGCTCGCAGCCGGCGGCTCCGATCGCCCGGAGGCCCTCGCGGCCATCGTCGGCGTCGACCTCACCGATCCCGACTTCTGGAACGCGGGGCTCGCCGTCATCGGCGACCTCGTCGACGAGGCCGAGAAGCTCGCGGACTCGCTGACGTAGGACGGCGGGCGTCAGCCAGGCCGTCGCGCAACCGACCGCCTCACGTCACCACCAGCTCCGCCGGCGTGACATCGAGCTGCAACACCCGGTCACCCCGCACGACGCGCAGCGTGAGCCGCCGGTCGATGGCATCGCCGATCATCATGCGCTGCAGGTCGTCGGCACCTTCGACCGCGACACCGTCGACGTCGAGCACGATGTCCGCGGTGCGCAGGCCGGCCCGGTCCGCGGGGCTGCCTGCGATCACCTCGACCACCTCGATCCCGTGCTCACGACCCACCGCGCGCGCGACGCGCGGCGGCAAGGGCCGGCGGCCGCCCGCGATGCCGACGTACGCGCGCCGGAAGCGGCCTTCGCTCATGAGCGCGCCGATGATGCGCCGCGTCGTGTCGTTGACGGGCACCGCGAGCCCCAGCCCGATGCCTGCGACGGCGGTGTTGACGCCGACCAGGCGTCCCCGGCCGTCGACGAGCGCGCCGCCCGAGTTCCCCGGGTTCAACGCCGCGTCGGTCTGGATCACGTTCTCCACGAGTCGAGAGGCGGAGCCGGCGCGCGTCGGGAACGACCGGCCCAGCGCGCTCACCACACCCGCCGTGACCGAGCCGGTGTAGCCCATCGGGTTGCCGATCGCGATCACGAGCTGCCCGACGCGCAACCGATCGGCGTCGCCCAGCTCCGCGGGCACGAGGTCGCCGCCCCGGACGCGCACCACCGCGAGATCGGAGAGAGCGTCGGTGCCGACGACCTCGAGCCCGGCCTCGAAGCCGTCGGAGAACAGCGCGCCGCCCCGGTGGGCGCCGGCCACGACATGGGCCGACGTGAGCAGGAAGCCGTCAGGCGTGATGACGACGCCCGAGCCCGCGCCGTCGGCGGGGCGGCCGTTCCGCGCCCGTCGCGTGACCTTCAAGCTGGCGACCGACGGCGTCACCGCCGCCGCAACGGCCACGACCACGCTTGAATAGGCGTCGAGCGCTTCCCGCTCGCGCCGGTCCTGCTCGGTGCCCTCGTCAATCATCATTACAAGATTACAAGCGTGCACGACGCAATGCGGGCGGGCTGCTTCGTCACCGAGGCGGAAGACGCGCTGGGTCAGGGCGCGGCGACGCCGGAGGTGGCGCCCCGCAGCTCCGCGATCTTCTTCAGGACCTGCTCCAGGCGGTGGAGGTCGCCCTTGTCGACGACCTCGGTCGCGCCCGAGCGCAGGGCGGTCGGGCGCACCGTCTCGTACGCGGAGCAGACCACGACCTCACAACCGGGCGCCGCCTCCCGCAGGAGCGGGATCGCCTTGAGGCTCGAGAGGCCCGGGAACGAGAGGTCGAGCAGGACGACGGTGGGCCCGATCACCTCGGCCACGGCAACCGCGCTGACGGCGAGGTCGAGCTCGGCGGCCACCTCGAACCCACAGGCGGAGACGAGCCGGCTCACCACCTGCCTGGCCTCGGGATCGTCGTCGCAGACGATGGCGGACAACGCGCTCATGCCCGGTGTATCGGCACCCCGCCCGGGCCCACTGAGCGCGTCAGGGAAGGAGCAGGTGCGAGTCCCCGAACTCGTGCCAGCGATAACCCGCGGCCCTTGCCGCCTCGTACGAACGGTCGAGGAGCTCCCGCCCCGCCACCGCCTCGAGCAGTTGGAGATGCGATGCCTCGGGGTCGTGCCAGCCCGTGATCAGCCCGTCGACCGCGCGTACCCCTCGCGCCGGGGTGACGACCACGTCGGTCCACCCCTCACCCGGATGGACGACGCCGTCCGCGTCGGCGACGGTCTCGAGCGCGCGCACCACCGTCGTCCCCACCGCGATGACGCGACCGCCGGCCGCTCGCGTCTCGTTCACCCGGCGGGCGGTCGTGATCGGAACGCGGTAGGGCTCCGGGTAAGGCGCCTCGTGGGCCTCGCCCGACGACACACCCGTGTGCAGCAAGAGCGGTGTCAACGCGACGCCGCGCGAGACGAGCTCGGTCACCACCTCGGGCGTGAAGGGACGCGCCGCGCTGGGCATCTCCGCGCTGCCCGGCTCGCGTGCGAAGACCGTCTGGTACATCGCGAGAGGCCAGTCGCGCGGCACATAGTCGTAACGGATGGGGCGCCCGTACCGGTGGAGCCAGGTCAGGAACGGCTGCGGCAGGGCGAGCGTCGCGAACCACAGCCGCCCCTCTCCGTGCGCCCAGGGCGCGAGCAGCTCCACCGTCGCCCCGCCCGGCAGCTCGAGCGCAGGGCCGACGCCACTCTCGCCGTCGGCACCACGGGTCCAGGGCTCACTCGCGCCGCCGGCCACCGGGTGGCGCAGCTCGACCAACCACAGGTCGCCCGGCATTCGAGTCGAGAGGTGCACGATCACCCCGGTGCCCGACTGATCGGTGGCGGGGACGGCCGCGGGCAGTGTGGCGGACGTGTTGACGACGAGCAGGTCACCCGCGGCCAACAGGTCGGGCAACCGGCGGAAGCGCGTGTGCTCGAGCCCGCCGTTCCCACGTGCGGCGAGCAGACGCACGCTGTCACGGGGAAGGCCTCTCGCCTCGGGCGGCTCGTTCGCCTCGACGGCAGCGGCTGCGATGGTGAGAGCGCTCACACCGCGCTCGCAACGAGGTCGCGCACCCGGTACCGCCCGCTGGGCAGCTCGCCATCGATGAGCTCGAGCAGGCCCGGAACGCTCGCCTCGGGCGCAGGCCGGTCGGAGACGTCCTCGCCCGGGAAGGCCTCCTGGTGCAGACGCGTGTTCATGTCGCCCGGGTCGACCGCGTACACCCGCAGCTCGGGCTCCTCGACCCCGAGCACGGAGGTCAGCTGATCGAGCGCCGCTTTCGACGACCCGTAGCCGCCCCAACCCTCGTAGGCCTCGACCGACGCGTCGGACGTGATGTTGACGATCTGTCCTCGACTGTCACGCAGGAGCGGCAGCGCCAGCTGGGTCAGCGCGAGCGGCGCGAGCACGTTCACGCGGTACACGTCCTCGAGCACGTCGAGGGGATACGCGGCCAGGGCCGGTTGCGGGCTCGGCCCGAGCACGCTCGCGTTGTTCACGAGCAGGTCGAGGCGGCCCAGGTCGGCCGCGGCGGTGACCAGCGCGCGACGGTGGATCGGGTCGGCCACGTCGCCGGGGATCGACCGCACGACCGTGTGACGGGCGAGCTCGCGGGCCGCGGCGTCGAGGTCGGTGGCGGTTCGGGCATCGAGCACCAGCCACCACCCCCGCGCCGCGAGGGCCCGGCTCAGGGCCAGGCCGAGCCCGCGTGACGCACCAGTGACGATCGCGGTGCGGCTGGAGCGACGGCTGGGCTGCGAAGGGGTATCGGATCGGGTCATGTGCAGCTCCTCTCTCGCTGGCAGTTGTACGCCCGACCCCCTTATTTGTAAAGGTTTTCGTTTAGTAATCCTCCCTCGTGTAATGTTGTAAGTATGAAAACACCGAACGAGACAGCCGAGGAGCTGGCGGGCTGGTTCGCGGGCCGCCTGCCGGATGAGTGGTTCACCGGCCCGCCGGAGGTCACCGCGGACCGCGAGGAGATCTTGGTCGTGGGCTCGCTCGCCGACGTCGAGCTCACCGGTCGCCCGACGGCCGCGGCGAAGTCCGCCGCCCGTTCGGCTCGGGTCGACCGCTTCCGGGAGGACACACG